>NZ_BCBP01000040.1:0-85322 GCF_001753955.1 Pseudomonas sp. NBRC 111139 | reverse complement strand
GGCACCGGGCTCGCCGCGACCGCTCAGGGCCAGGCCGTCAGCACCAACTGTAATATTGGTTACTGCGTCAGGCGGTGTGATGTCCGGCGCATCGAATTGCAATGGGGCAGAGCTGTTGCCGCTGGCATCCACCAGACGCACGTCGAGTGCTTCGCCATTGGTCTGGGCAGGCGACAGGGTGAGGCTGAACAGGCCGTCGGCACCGACGACACCAGTACCGATGACAGTACCGCCGGCATCGCGCACCTGCACGGTAGCGCCGGGCTCGCCGCGACCGGTGAAGGTGACGCCATCGGCCAGGGCCAGGTCAGTCGGTTGTGCTGGCGGCAGCAAGTCGGCCGAGGTGACCGAGCCCGGCTGCGATACGTTGCCGGCGGCGTCGGTGAGGGTGACTTGCAAGGTGCTGCCGTCGTTCACGGCGGGGTCCAGGGTAATGACGAAGGTGCCATCTGCAGCGACGGTGCCGGTCGCGAGGATGTTGCCGGCCGCGTCACGCACCTGCACCGTAGAGCCGGCTTCGCCGCGACCGCTGAGCTGGCTGCCGGCAAGGCCGATCACCAGATTGGTCGGTGCTTCAGGCGGGGTGGTATCGCCGCCATCGATGTCCGGCGCGGTAAGGTTGCTGGCGGTGGAGGTGTTGCCTGCCGCATCGGTGGCCGTCACTTGCAGCACCTCGCCGTCTATTTGCGGCGGGTCGAGGGTGATGCTGAAGCTGCCGGTAGCGCCAACTACCACGCTACCCAGCACAGTGGTGCCGTCGGCGGCCAGCACGCGTACGGTGCTGCCCGGTTCGGCGCGGCCGGTGACAACGCTGCCGTCCGCGCTGACCGCCAGTTCGGTTGGGGCGGCAGGGGCGGTGATGTCGGGCGCGGTGATCTGGGCGGGCAGCGAGGAAATGCCGCCGTCATCGATGGCCACCACGTCCAGCAGTTCGCCGTTGGCTTGTGCGGGATTCAGCTCGATGCTGAAGCTGCCATCGGCGTTGGCAATGGCACTGCCAATCAGGGTGCCGTTGGCATCATGCACTTCCACACGGGTGCCGGCAGGTGCGGTACCGCTGATGCTGCTGCCGTCTTCGGCGAACACCAGGTCGCTGGGGCTGGCAGGCGCAGTGGTGACCGGGACTTCGAATTGCAGTGCCGAGGAAGCGTTGCCGCTTGGGTCGGTCTGTACCAGGCTCAATTGTTCGCCCGGCTGAGCGGCCGGACTCAGGTCGATCAGGAAGGTGCCGTTGGCACCGACCACACCCGTGCCGATCACGGTGCCATTGGCATCACGCACTTCCACAGTAGCACCGGGTTCGCCGCGACCGCTCAGGGCCAGGCCGTCAGCACCAACTGTAATATTGGTTACTGCGTCAGGCGGTGTGATGTCCGGCGCATCGAATTGCAGCGGCGCAGAGGCGTTGCCGTCAGCATCCACCAAGCGTACGTCGAGGGCTTCGCCGTTGGCCTGGGCAGGTGACAGGGTGAGGCTGAACAGGCCGTCGGCACCGACGACACCGGTGCCAATCAGGTTGCCGGCAGCATCGCGCACCTGCACGGTGGCACCGGGCTCGCCGCGACCGGTGAAGGTGACGCCATCGGCCAAGGCTAGGTCAGTCGGTTGCGCGGGCGGCAGCAAGTCGGCCGAGGTGACCGAGCCCGGTTGCGATACGTTGCCGGCAGCGTCGGTGAGGGTGACTTGCAAGGTGCTGCCGTCGTTCACGGCAGGGTCCAGGGTGACGGTGAAGGTGCCATCTGCAGCGACGTTGCCAGTCGCGAGGATGTTGCCTGCCGCGTCACGTACCTGCACGGTAGAGCCGGCTTCGCCTCGACCACTGAGCTGGCTGCCGGCAAGGCCGATCACCAAGTCAGTCGGGGCTGCCGGTGGCGTGGTATCGATCCCGTCGATATCCGGTGCGGTGACTGCGCTGCTTGGCGATGTGTTGCCAGCGGCATCGGTCGCCGTGGCCTGCAGCACTTCGCCGTCAACTTGTGGCGGGTTGAGGTTGAGGCTGAACACGCCGGTCGGGCCGACCACGGCAGTGCCCAGTTCGGTGCCGTCGGCAGCCAGGACACGCACGGTGCTACCCGGTTCGGCACGGCCGGTGATCACGCTGCCGTCCGCGCTCACGGCCAGTTCGGTCGGTGCGGCAGGGGCGGTGATGTCGGGCGCGGTGATTTGGGCGGGCAGCGAGGAAATGCCGCCGTCATCGATGGCGACCACGTCCAGCAGTTCGCCGTTGGCTTGTGCGGGATTCAGTTCGATGCTGAAGCTGCCATCGGCGCTGGCAATGGCACTGCCAATCAACGTGCCGTTGGCGTCATGCACTTCCACACGGGTGCCAGCAGGTGCGGTACCGGTGAGGGTGGTGCCATCAGCATTGATGGCCAGATTGCTCGGGCTATCGGGCGCAGTGGTCAGCGGTACGTCGTACTCAGTAGCCACGGACGCATTGCCGCTTGGGTCGGTCTGCACCAGGCTCAACTGCTCGCCCGGCTGTGCGGCTGGGGCGAGGTTGATCAGGAAGGTGCCGTTGGTACCCACGACACCCGTGCCGATCACGGTGCCATTGGCATCGCGAACTTCGACGGTGGCGCCCGGTTCGCCGCGACCGCTCAGGGCCAGGCCGTCAGCACCAACTGCAATATTGGTTACTGCTTCAGGTGGGGTGATATCCGGCGCATCGAATTGCAATGGGGCAGAGCTGTTGCCGGCGGCATCCACCAGACGCACGTCGAGTGCTTCACCATTGGCCTGGGCCGGCGACAGGGTGAGGCTGAACAGGCCGTCGGCACCTACGACACCAGTACCGATGACAGTACCGCCGGCATCGCGCACCTGCACGGTAGCACCGGGCTCGCCGCGACCAGTGAAGGTGACGCCATCGGCCAGGGCCAGGTCAGTCGGTTGTGCGGGCGGCAGCAAGTCGGCCGAGGTGACCGAGTCAGGCTGGGATACGTTGCCGGCGGTGTCGGTGAGGGTGACTTGCAAGGTGCTGCCGTCGTTCACGGCAGGGTCCAGGGTAATGACGAAGGTGCCATCTGCAGCGACGGTGCCGGTCGCGAGGATGTTGCCGGCCGCGTCACGCACCTGCACGGCAGTGCCGGCTTCGCCTCGACCGCTGAGCTGGCTGCCGGCAAGGCCGATCACCAGATTGGTCGGTGCTTCAGGCGGGGTGGTATCGCCGCCATCGATGTCCGGCGCGGTGACCGAGCTGGCAACGGAAGTGTTGCCAGCGGCATCGGTCGCGGTGGCCTGCAGCACTTCGCCGTCAACTTGTGGCGGGTTGAGGTTGAGGCTGAACACGCCGGTCGGGCCGACCACGGCAGTGCCCAGTTCGGTGCCGTCGGCAGCCACGATGCGCACGGTGCTGCCTGGTTCGGCACGGCCGGTGATAACGCTGCCGTCCGCGCTCACGGCCAGTTCGGTCGGTGCGGCAGGGGCGGTGATGTCGGGCGCGTTGATTTGTGCGGGCAGCGAGGAAACGCCGCCGTCATCGATGGCGACCACGTCCAGCAGTTCGCCGTTGGCCTGGGGCGGGTCGAGGGTTACGGTGAAGCTGCCGTCGAGGCCAGCCACCACAGTGCCAATCAGCGTGCCGTTGGCGTCATGTACTTCCACACGGGTGCCGGCCGGCGCGGTACCGGTGAGGGTGGTGCCATCAGCATTGATGGCCAGATTGCTCGGGCTATCGGGCGCAGTGGTCAGCGGTACGTCGTACTCGGTAGCCACCGAAGCGTTGCCGCTTGGGTCGGTCTGCACCAGGCTCAACTGCTCGCCTGGCTGTGCGGCCGGGGCGAGGTCGATCAGGAAGGTGCCGTTGGCACCGACAACACCCGTGCCGATCACGGTGCCATTGGCATCACGCACGTCCACTGTGGCCCCCGGCTCGCCACGACCGCTCAGGGCCGTTCCACCTGGGCCGACCAGGATGTCGGTGACCGCATCGGGCGGTGTGATGTCGGGGGTTGTGAACTCCAGCGGTATCGAACTGTTGCCGGCGGCATCCACCTGGCGGATGTCCAGGGCTTCGCCGTTGGCCTGGGCAGGCGACAGGGCAATGCTGAACAGGCCGTCGGCCCCGACGACACCGGTGCCAATCAGGTTGCCGGCTGCATCGCGTACCTGGACGGTAGCACCGGGCTCACCTCGACCGGTGAAGGTGACACCATCGGTCAGGGCCAGGTCAGTCGGTTGTGCTGGCGGCAGCAAGTCGGCCGAGGTGACCGAGCCTGGTTGCGATACGTTGCCAGCGGCGTCGGTGAGGGTGACTTGCAAGGTGCTGCCGTCGTTCACGGCAGGGGCCAGGGTAATGACGAAGGTGCCATCTGCAGCGACGTTGCCAGTCGCGAGGATGTTGCCGGCCGCGTCACGCACCTGCACCGTAGAGCCGGCTTCGCCTCGACCACTGAGTTGGCTGCCGGCAAGACCGATCACCAAGTCAGTCGGGGCTGCCGGTGGCGTGGTATCGATCCCGTCGATATCCGGTGCGGTGACTGCGCTGCTTGGCGATGTGTTGCCAGCGGCATCGGTCGCGGTGGCCTGTAGCACTTCGCCGTCAACTTGTGGCGGGTTTAGGTTGAGGCTGAACACGCCGGTCGGGCCGACCACGGCAGTGCCCAGTTCGGTGCCGTCGGCAGCCAGGACACGCACGGTGCTACCCGGTTCGGCACGGCCGGTGATAACACTGCCATCCGCGCTGACCGCCAGTTCGGTTGGGGCGGCAGGGGCGGTGATGTCGGGCGCGGTGATCTGGGCGGGCAGCGAGGAAATGCCGCCGTCATCGATGGCGACCACGTCCAGCAGTTCGCCGTTGGCTTGTGCGGGATTCAGTTCGATGCTGAAGCTGCCATCGGCGCTGGCAATGGCACTGCCAATCAACGTGCCGTTGGCATCATGCACTTCCACACGGCTGCCGGCCGGCGCGGTACCGGTGAGGGTGGTGCCATCAGCATCGATGGCCAGATTGCTCGGGCTGTCGGGCGCAGTGGTCAGCGGTACGTCGTACTCAGTAGCCACCGAAGCATTGCCGCTTGGGTCGGTCTGTACCAGGCTCAACTGCTCGCCCGGCTGTGCGGCTGGGGCGAGGTCGATCAGGAAGGTGCCGTTGGCACCGACCACACCCGTGCCGATCACGGTGCCACTGGCATCGCGCACTTCCACAGTGGCACCCGGCTCGCCCTGACCACTCAGGGCCAGGCCGTCAGCACCAACTGCAATATTGGTTACTGCTTCAGGTGGGGTGATATCCGGCGCATCGAATTGCAATGGGGCAGAGCTGTTACCGGCGGCATCCACCAGACGCACATCGAGTGCTTCACCATTGGCCTGGGCAGGCGACAGGGCAATGCTGAACAGGCCGTCGGCACCGACGACACCAGTACCGATGACAGTACCGCCGGCATCGCGCACCTGCACGGTAGCACCGGGCTCACCGCGACCGGTGAAGGTGACGCCATCGGCAAGGGCCAGGTCGGTCGGTTGTTCAGGGGCTGTAGTATCAGGGGTGTCGACGTCCGGTGCCGTGATGTTGGCAACTGGCGAGCTATTGCCTGCCGCGTCTGCAGCGCTGACCTCCAGGGCCTGGCCGTCGCTTTGTGGCGGTTGCAGGGTGATGCTGAACTGGCCGTCCGCACCGGCCACCGCAGTGCCCAGCAATACGCCACCTGCGCCTCGTACGGATACCGTCGAGCCGGGCTCGGCACGACCGGTGAGGGTGTTACCCTGCTCATTGATTGCCAGGTCGGTCGGCGCCAGTGGTGCAGTTGCGTCCGGTGCAGTGACAGTGCCAGGCGCCGAGACATTGCCGGCGGCGTCGGTCAGGGTGACATCAAGGTTTTCGCTGTTGATCTGCGGCGCATTCAACGTCACGTTGAAGTTGCCGTCGGCACCCACTGTGCCGCTGCCGATCAGGTTGCCGGCGTCGTCGCGGATGTTCACCGTGGTGCCTGCTTCGCCACGTCCGGTCAGACGCAGGCCATCCGGTGAAACCAGCAGGTCGATCGGCGTGGCCGGTGCGCTGGTGTCGGGGTCGGAACCGCCGCTGCTGCCCCCGCCTCCATTGTCCGCCGCTGCTGCTGCGCCGCCCACGCCCAGCAGGCTGAGCCCGGCAATCGCCCAAGTTGGCATGGCGCTGCCTGCAGTACCGATGCCTGCGACCAGTTCGTCCAGCGAGGCCACTTCTTCGAAGGTGAAACCGGTGAACGCTGCCGCATCGTACTGGGCATGCCACAGGGTGCCGTCTTCGCCGACGAAGACCATATCGCTGCCGACCCCGGCCTGGTCCACGGCGAAGAAGTTACCGATGGTGACCTTTTCCCCCGACTTCAGGGTGACGATCAGGTCCTGCCCGCGCTGGGTGACCGTGGCCACTTTGTCTGGAGATACCGGTACCTGCACGACGCTTGGTGCTTTGAGATTGATATTGCCCCAGGCGCTCTGAGTGGCGACTTCGGATTGCTTATCGGCGACGACGATGTTGTCCATGGATGCTCCCTGCTGATATCCGGATCCCCCGGCCCGAGTGTTCGGGCCACAACCGACGTAACAGAGCCCTTTCAGGGGTCTTACGCACAGCCTCGACCAGGCAGTCGACAAACGGGTGGTTAGGGAGATATAGCAGCCGGTGGGGAAGCAACCAGATGGCTTTCTGGGTTAATCCTTTGGTAGAAAAGCCTCAGCGAAGCCCTAGCCTGCGGGCCAAACGGCTCAGGTTTGCGCGGTCCAGACCGAGTTCGCGGGCCGCTGCTGCCCAGTTGTCCTGATGCCGCTGCAGGCAGGCTTCGATCACCTGTCGCTGGTAACTATCGACGGCTTCACGCAAGCCGCCTTCAGGCGTGGTGACCACTTGCAGCGGTGCAGCAGGGGAGGGCAGCGTGCCTGGCGTGGTTGCCGACACACGCAGGTCCAGGTCGATGGCTTCGAGGGTGAGGATACGTGGCCGATCAGGGTGCTGGCCCAGCGCCTTGAGTGCCGAGCGGCCGATCAGGTGTTCCAGTTCGCGCACGTTGCCTGGCCAGTCGTAGGCGATCAACGCGGCTTGGGCCTCATGGCTCAGGCGCAGGCTGTTCAGGCCCAGCCGTGAACGGTTCTGTTCGAGGAAGTAGCCCGCCAATAGCAGCACGTCTCGCCCACGTTCGCGCAAAGGTGGTACGTGCAGCGGGTAAACGCTGAGGCGGTGATAGAAGTCGGCGCGAAAGTTGCCCGTACGCACCTCGGCAGCGAGGTCGCGGTTGGTAGCGGCGATCAGGCGCACGTCCACCCGGTGCTCGCGGTCCGAACCCAGGCGCTGCAGCTGGCCGCTTTGCAGCACGCGTAGCAGTTTCGCCTGCACCGTCAGCGGCAGTTCGCCAACTTCGTCGAGGAACAGCGTGCCGCCGTTGGCCAGTTCGAACTTGCCGCGGCGCTCGCCATGCGCGCCGGTGAAGGCGCCGCGCACATGACCGAACAGTTCGCTTTCCACCAAGGTGTCGGGCAGGGCGGCGCAGTTGAGGCTGACCAGCGGCTTGTCGGCGCGGTTACTGGCCTGGTGCAGGGCCTGGGCCACCAGCTCCTTGCCAACCCCGGTTTCGCCGGTGATCAGCACGGTCAGGTCGCTGCTGCCGACCAGACGAATTTCCTCCACCAGGCGTTTGTGCGCGGGGCTCTGGCCAATCAGCTCTCTATCCTGGCCGCTGGCCTGACGGTAGAGCTCGGCGCGATGGTGTTCGTCTTCGGCGCGCAGGGCCAGGTGCTCGATACGCTCGGCTACGGTAACGGTGGCGGCAGCCAGGCTGGCAAAGGCCTGCAGGGCATCCAGCTCCAGGCTCTGAAACTGCCCGGGGGTGAGGGCGTCGAGGGTGACCAGGCCCCATGGGCGCTCATCGACCATCAACGGGCAGCCCATGCAGTCGTGCACTTCAAGGTCGGCATCGGGGGCATTGACCAAACCATCGTAGGGGTCGGGCAGTTCGGAATCGCTGGCGAATCGGGTGGGTTCCGGGCGGCTGAGCAGTATCTGGAAACGCGGGTGCTCGCTGACCCGAAAGCGCCGGCCGAGGGTGTCGGGGCTAAGGCCATCCACTGCCAGCGGCACCAGCCATTCACCATCCAGTCGCAGCAGTGCTGCAGCATCGCACGGCAGCAGGCCACGCATGGCTTGCAACAGGCGGCGGTAGCGTTCCTGGTCGGGCAAATCGCGGGACAGGTCGCTGACCAGGGGCAGGAGGGTGGTGAGCAGTGGCTGTGTAGTCATATGGACTCCTATGGGTCGATATGACTATACGCAGAGGTGGGTCGTTTTGACATGACCTGCATCAAACCCCTGATTTTGCTGGCGATAAAAGTTGGCACGATTGCTGTAATGGCAGGGGCAGTCATTTGAAGCCACAGGCTCAGGAGTTGTTGCAATGCTCAATGCCGAACAACGTGCAATCATCAAGGCCACTGTACCTCTGCTGGAAAGCGGCGGCGAAGCGCTGACCACCCACTTCTACAAGATGATGCTCAGCGAATACCCCGAGGTACGGCCGCTGTTCAACCAGGCCCACCAGGCCAGTGGCGATCAGCCGCGTGCGCTGGCTAATGGCGTGTTGATGTATGCCCGCCATATCGACCAGCTGGAGCAACTGGGCGGTCTGGTTGGGCAGATCATCAACAAGCATGTTGCCCTGCAGATTCTGCCGGAGCACTACCCGATTGTCGGAAGCTGCCTGCTGCGCGCCATCGAGGAAGTGCTGGGCAAGGACATTGCCACCCCTGCGGTGATCGACGCGTGGGGCGCGGCCTATGGCCAGCTGGCCGACATTCTGATTGGCGCTGAAGAAAACCTCTATAAAGAGAAGGAAGAGGCCGAGGGTGGCTGGCGCGGTACCCGTGAATTCCGCCTGGTACGCCGCGAGCAGGAAAGCAGCGAGATCGTTTCGTTCTACTTCGCCCCGGTGGATGGCATGCCGGTGCTCAAGGCAGAACCTGGCCAGTACATCGGTCTGAAACTTGACCTTGACGGTGCAGAGCAGCGCCGCAACTATTCCCTGTCGGCGCTGTGCGACGGCAAGGAATACCGCATTAGCGTCAAGCGCGAGGCGGGCGGCAAGGTCTCCAACTACCTGCACGATGAGCTGGTGGTGGGCGATACCCTGAAACTGTTCCCGCCTGCGGGTGACTTCACCCTGGCAGCCAGCGACAAGCCGCTGGTGCTGATCAGCGGAGGGGTGGGCATTACCCCGACCCTGGCGATGCTGCAGGCAGCACTGCAAACCCGGCGCGAGGTGCACTTCATCCACTGTGCGCGTAACGGCGCGGTGCATGCCTTCCGGGACTGGATCGATGGCCTGGCGGCGCGCCATCCACAGCTCAAGCGCTTCTACTGCTATGCCGAGCCGGAAGGTGGCGCTGCGGCCGACGCCGTGGGTTTGCTCAGTGAAGACCTGCTTGCCGAGTGGCTGCCGCAGGAGCGTGACGTGGACGCCTACTTCCTCGGCCCCAAGGGCTTCATGGCGGCGGTCAAACGCCAGCTGAAGGGCCTGGGGGTGCCGGAGCAGCAGAGCCGCTACGAGTTCTTCGGGCCGGCGGCAGCGCTGGAGTGATATAGCGCCTGTGCCGGCCTCTTCGCGGGCACGCCCGCTCCCACAGGTATTGCACCGGTCTTGAATGTGGTGCCGTCTCTGTAGGAGCGGGTTTACCCGCGAAGGGGCCGGTACAGGCTTATAAAGTACTCGTCCCCCCGCTGCAGCACACCGTTCTGCCTATATATAAAGGAAAGATGAAACCGGGCGCTGCGCTTTCATCCTTAATCATCCTTTAATCACGGTATCCTTCACTCCCGGGTGTCGAGGGGCTTGCCCCTGCGCGGCACCTGGGCAGCCGTTTTTTTGCCGCCCGGCGTTGAACCGACGTCGTTGCGGCCGGTCTCAGTCACACTGGATAGCCCTGCGCAGTGCTTCCGCGACGCTCCCTCGGCATGCTCACAGGCCATGCCCAGCGTGTAGACTTGCGCCCAGGCAGGCGGACCACGCTGCCACTATCCATCGAAGGAACCGGCAATGAACGAACAAACATCGCGCCTGAATCGGGAACGGCGCTTTCTGGTGCTGTTGGGGCTGATCTGCCTTTCACTGATCGGCGGCGCCCTCTACATGCAGGTGGTGCTAGGCGAGGCACCTTGCCCGTTGTGCATCCTGCAGCGTTATGCGTTGCTGTTCATTGCCGTGTTTGCCTTCATCGCTGCGGCGATGCCTGGGCGCCGCAGCCTGACCTTCTTCGAGGCATTGGTGGTGCTCAGTGCAATTGGCGGAATCGTTGCGGCTGGCAACCATGTGTATATACTCGCCAACCCCATGGTCAGTTGCGGTATCGATACCCTGCAGCCGATCGTGGATGACCTGCCACTGGCAAAGCTGTGGCCACTGGCGTTTCAGGTCGACGGCTTCTGCAGCACGCCGTATCCGCCGATCCTCGGCCTGTCGCTGGCGCAATGGGCACTTGTGGCGTTCGTGCTGACCGCCGTCCTCGTCCCGCTCGGTATCTACCGCAATCGACGCCAGGCTTAGACAAAAGTCCCGAATTGCATGGGGTCTTTTGCACCGCATGAGAAGAGGGAAAAGTTGCGCACCGCTTGATCCAGATCAACCCACAGGCCTTGCAGAATGCGGCTTTGAGGCCTAGCAAGCGGGGTGCGACAAACTGTCGCGAAGTTGAATTATTGAGCAGCATTGTTACGTATTCTGTAAAAGACTGTTGCTCAATAAGTCATAGTCAAGGGTTGGCGACCTATCTACAATCGCCCCCAATTTCCGTTCGGCACTGCTTGCGAGTCGCAGGATTGAAGGAAGCCCCAGCGCTCCTTTTTGCTGACTTCGTCAAGTTTCGCCCAACGGCGATACCGGGCGGACACCCCTCCGCGTTTTCCCGCACCAAATGGACTTGGTCTGAAGTACAGGCCTGTTGCCTACGAAACCATAAGCACCGCTAACCCGCTTGAAGCCAAGGTCCTGCAGTCGGACCCCAGGCAGGAGCGAGTACGGGCGCGAAATGCCTCACTTGGCAGGACGAAGTGTTGGCTACCAAAACACAAATTGCATTGAAGCAAGCTGATCTAGAGGTCGTGAGATGAGTAAAAAGCGTTACCCCAGACTGTTTGGCATATTGCCCTTTTTAGGCATGCTTTTACTCAGTGGGTGCAACTGGACCCTGCTCGACCCGAAGGGCCAGGTCGGCATTGAGCAAAAGAACCTGATCCTGATCGCTACCGGCCTGATGCTGCTGGTGGTAATCCCTGTGATCATCATGACCCTGGCGTTCGCCTGGAAGTACCGTGCTTCCAACAAGGCAGCCACCTACACCCCTGACTGGTCGCACTCGACCAAGATCGAGGCCGCGGTGTGGATCATCCCGATCCTGATCATCATCGCCCTGGGTTACGTCACCTACCACTCCACCCACAAGCTGGACCCTTATCGTCCGCTGGATTCGGACGTTAAGCCGATTCAGATCGACGTGGTCGCGCTGGACTGGAAGTGGCTGTTCATCTACCCGGAGCAGGGCATTGCCACGGTCAACAAGATCGTCTTCCCGGCTAACACTCCGGTCAACTTCCGCGTCACTTCCGACGCCGTGATGAACTCGTTCTTCATCCCGGGCCTGGGCGGTCAGATCTACGCCATGGCCGGCATGACCACCAAGCTGCACCTGATCGCCAACGAAAACGGCGAATTCGACGGTATCAGCGCCAACTACAGCGGTGCTGGCTTCACCGGCATGAAATTCAAGGCTACTGCCACCTCTCAGGAAGACTTCGACAAGTGGGTCGCTGAAGTCAAGCAGTCGCCGAAGAAGCTGGACAAGGCCGAATACGACGCCTTGGCCAAACCAAGCGAAAACAACCCGGTCGCGCTGTATAGCGAGGCTTCGCCTGAGCAGTTCCAGCTGATCGTCGACAAGTACGAAGGCATGAACCGCGGTCGTAGCCACGAAGAAGCAGGCAGCAAAGATCTGGCCACAACCAAGGGTGTGGAATCGAGTATGCAACCAGCTGCCGGTGCAGAGGAGTAAGAGATGTTCGGTAAATTAAGCCTGGAGGCGATACCCTATCACGAGCCGATAGTCATGGTGACGCTTGCCATGATCGCGCTCGGCGGTATCGCTGTCGTCGGTCTTATCACCTATTTCCGCAAGTGGACCTACTTGTGGAGCGAGTGGCTGACTACTGTCGACCACAAAAAGATCGGCGTGATGTACATCATCGTCGCGATGGTCATGCTGCTGCGCGGCTTTGCCGACGCCATCATGATGCGTACCCAGCTGGCTGCCGCAACCGGCGGCTCCGAAGGCTACCTGCCGCCTGAACACTATGACCAGATCTTCACCGCTCATGGTGTGATCATGATCATCTTCATGGCGATGCCGTTCTTCACCGGCCTGATGAACCTGGCGGTTCCTCTGCAGATCGGTGCACGTGACGTTGCCTTCCCGTTCCTGAACTCCCTGAGCTTCTACCTGCTGCTGGCAGGCGTGCTGCTGGTCAACATCTCGCTGGGCGTTGGTGAATTCGCCAAGACCGGCTGGGTTGCCTATCCGCCGCTCGCGGGCATTCAGTACAGCCCTGGGGTGGGTGTCGACTACTACATCTGGGCGCTACAGCTATCCGGATTGGGTACGACGCTTACCGGCGTGAACTTCCTCGTCACCGTGATGAAGATGCGCGCACCTGGCATGAAACTGATGGACATGCCGATCTTCACCTGGACCTGCACCTGGGCCAACGTACTGATCGTCGCTTCGTTCCCGATCCTGACTGCTGCACTCGCTCTGCTGACTGTTGACCGTTATCTGGACTTCCACATCTTCACCAACGAGCTTGGTGGGAACCCGATGATGTACGTCAACCTGTTCTGGGCGTGGGGTCACCCTGAGGTTTACATCCTGATCCTGCCGGCCTTCGGCGTGTTCTCGGAAGTCACTTCGACGTTCTCTGGCAAACGCCTGTTCGGCCACCACTCGATGATTTACGCATCGGGCGCGATCGCCATCCTCGGCTTTGCTGTATGGCTGCACCACTTCTTCACCATGGGTGCCGGCGCCAGCGTCAACACCTTCTTCGGCCTGGCGACGATGCTGATCTCCATTCCGACCGGTGTGAAGCTGTTCAACTGGCTGTTCACCATGTACCAAGGCCGTGTGCGCTTCACCGCACCGATGCTCTGGACCCTGGGCTTCATGGTCACCTTCTCCATCGGTGGCATGACCGGCGTACTGCTGGCCGTTCCGGGTGCTGACTTCGTCCTGCACAACAGCCTGTTCGTAATTGCGCACTTCCACAACGTGATCATCGGTGGCGCGGTATTCGGCTACATCGCCGGTTTCGCCTTCTGGTTCCCGAAAGCCTTCGGCTTCACCCTGAACGAGAAGTGGGGCAAAGCTGCCTTCTGGTTCTGGCTGTCGGGCTTCTACGTTGCGTTCATGCCGCTGTACGCCCTGGGCTTCATGGGCATGACCCGTCGTCTGAACCACTCCGACAACCCACTGTGGGAACCCTACCTGTACGTAGCCGTTGTCGGCGCCGTGCTGATCCTGTTCGGTATCGCTTGCCAGCTGATCCAGATCTTCGTTTCGGTCCGCGACCGCAACCAGAACCTGGACGTGACCGGCGACCCATGGGGCGGCCGTACCCTGGAATGGTCGACTTCTTCGCCACCTCCGTTCTACAACTTCGCTCACATGCCTGAGAAAGTTGGCCTGGACTGCTGGCACGAAGCCAAGGAAGCGGGCGTTGCGTACAAGGCCCCGGCCAAGTACGAAGCCATCCACATGCCGAGCAACACTGCTACCGGTCTGTTCATGGGCCTGTTCCTGACCGTCTTCGGCTTCGCCTTCATCTGGCACATCTGGTGGCTGGTGGGCGCGAGCCTGGTTGCAACCATCGCTGTCTTCGTTCGCCACGCTGCACGTGACGACCAGGGCTACATGGTTCCGGCCGAAGAAGTGGCGCGCATCGAAGGCGAGCGTATGAAAGCGCTGGCCAAAGCAGGTGCTCTGCCTGCCGGCGCACGTGTCGAATCGTTTGAGCGGGTGTAATCAATGTCCAGTCAAGTAATGCACGGCGGCGCTGCTCATGGTCACGACCATGGGCATGACGACCACCACCACGACTCGGGCCAGATGACCGTACTGGGCTTCTGGCTGTACCTGATGACCGACTGCATCCTGTTTGCGTCGCTCTTCGCCACCTACGCGGTGCTGTCCGGCAGTTTTGCCGGCGGCCCGTCGGGTCACGACATCTTCCAGCTCGATTTCGTAGCTGTTGAAACGCTGTTCCTGCTGCTGTCCTCGATCACCTTCGGCTTCGCCATGCTGAAGATGTTCGATGGCAAGAAAGCGGGCGTACTGGGCTGGTTGGCTGTGACCTTCCTGTTCGGTGCAGGCTTCATCGCGATGGAAATCTATGAGTTCCATCACCTGATCAGCGAGGGCTTCGGCCCGCAGCGCAGTGGCTTCCTGTCGGGCTTCTTCGCCCTGGTAGGTACCCACGGTCTGCACGTGACTGCTGGTCTGATCTGGATGGCAATCATGATGTACCAGATCAACAAGCACGGCATCACGCCGACCGCCAAGACCCGCATGAGCTGCCTGAGCCTGTTCTGGCACTTCCTGGACGTGGTCTGGATCTGCGTATTCACCGTCGTTTACCTGCTGGGGGTTCTGTAATGGCTAACGCACACGACACTCATCACGAAGGTAATCACGGCAGCGTCAAGTCGTACATGATCGGTTTTGTACTGTCGATCATCCTGACTGCGATCCCGTTCGGCCTGGCCATGACTGCCAGCCTGCCGAAGAACCTGACCGTTCTGATCATTGTTGCCATGGCCGTGATCCAGGTAGTTGTTCACCTGGTTTACTTCCTGCACATGGACCGCTCGAAAGAGCAACGCAACAACGTTTCGACGTTCCTGTTCACCACCCTGGTGATCGCTCTGCTTGTCGGCCTGTCGCTGTGGATCATGTTCAGCATCCACTTCGAAATGTTGGCCAAGTGAGGTAAGACTGCATGTCCGTTAAGCACTTTATCCAAATCACCAAACCGGGGATCATTTTCGGTAACGTGCTTTCCGTGGCAGGCGGTTTCTTCCTTGCCTCGAAGGGCCATGTGGATTTCGCCCTGTTCCTGGCGGTGGTGATCGGTACTTCGCTGGTGGTCGCGTCCGGATGCGTGTTCAACAACTGCATCGACCGTGACATCGACCACAAGATGGAGCGCACCAAGAACCGCGTCATGGTCCAGGGCGGCATGTCGCTGCCCCTCGCGCTGATCTACGCCACCCTGCTCGGGGTGGCGGGTTTCAGCCTGCTGTATGTCCAGGCCAACCCGTTGTCTGCGTTCTGCGCACTGATTGGCTTTGTCGTCTATGTCGGTTTCTACAGCCTGTGGCTGAAGCGTAAATCGGTGCACGGCACCTTGGTCGGCAGCCTGTCCGGTGCCATGCCTCCGGTGATCGGCTACTGCGCCGTGAGCAACAGCTTCGACCTGGCTGCGGTAACCCTGCTGGTGATGTTCAGCCTGTGGCAAATGCCGCACAGCTTTGCCATCGCGATCTTCCGCTTCAAGGATTACAGCGCTGCCAACATTCCGGTCCTGCCGGTGGCACGTGGCATCCTGGCGGCGAAGAAGCAGATCGTGCTGTACGTGCTGGCCTTTGTGCTCGCCACCTTGATGCTTACCCTCGGCGGTTACGCCGGCCTCGGCTACCTGGCTGTGGCAGCTGCCATGGGCCTGTACTGGCTGTACATGGCCTGGGGTGGTTACAAGGCCGAGGACGACAGCAAGTGGGCTCGCAAGGTGTTCGGCTTCTCCATCCTTACCGTCACTGCCCTGAGCGTGATGATGGGTGTGGACAGCCAGACCGCTGCGGATGTGCTGATGACCTACGCACGCTGAAACTGCTGCCTGTTTCACGAAAGCCCCGGCCTCTGTGCCGGGGTTTTTTTTGGTGTTTTTCCTGGGCTGGCCTCTTCGCGGGTAAACCCGCTCCTACAGGTAAGGCGCAAATCTCCGGGACTGTGGGAAACCCGTAGGAGCGGGTTTACCCGCGAAGAGGCCAGCACAGAGAAATAAAAATTCCCAATTTTCAAATAATAGATCTGAAAAAATCTAATAAAACAGGAAATTATCCTTTACAAGTATCCTGTTTCGGCACTATCTTCTGATCCGGGCCGCCACATCGGCCAACGTCGCTCGGACGGTTCCGGGCGCTTACGTACTCAGAGGAAGCCATGGCCAACCCAGGTTCGCCGCGCCGCTTTGCGCGCATCGATCGTCTCCCCCCCTACGTCTTCAACATCACCGCCGAGCTCAAGATGGCTGCCCGCCGTCGTGGCGAGGACATCATCGACCTGAGCATGGGCAACCCCGATGGCGCCACCCCGCCGCACATCGTCGAGAAGCTGGTACAGGTCGCCCAGCGTGAAGACACCCACGGCTACTCCACCTCGCGCGGCATCCCGCGCCTGCGCCGGGCCATCTCCAACTGGTACAAGGACCGCTACGAGGTCGACATCGATCCGGAAAGCGAAGCCATCGTTACCATCGGCTCGAAAGAGGGCCTGGCCCACCTGATGCTGGCCACCCTCGACCAGGGCGATACGGTTCTGGTGCCCAACCCCAGCTACCCGATCCACATCTACGGCGCAGTGATTGCCGGTGCCCAGGTGCGTTCGGTGCCGCTGGTGCCGGGTGTGGACTTCTTCAACGAGCTTGAGCGGGCCATTCGCGAGTCCATCCCCAAGCCGAAGATGATGATCTTGGGCTTCCCGTCCAACCCGACCGCCCAGTGCGTGGAGCTGGACTTCTTCGAGCGCGTGGTGGCCCTGGCCAAGCAGTACAACGTACTGGTGGTGCATGACCTGGCCTATGCCGATATTGTCTACGACGGCTGGAAAGCCCCGTCGATCATGCAAGTGCCGGGTGCCAAGGACATTGCGGTGGAGTTCTTCACCCTGTCCAAGAGCTACAACATGGCCGGCTGGCGCATCGGCTTCATGGTCGGCAACCACGAGTTGGTCAGCGCCCTGGCACGGATCAAGAGCTATCACGACTATGGCACCTTCACCCCGCTACAGGTTGCAGCCATTGCCGCGCTGGAAGGCGACCAACAGTGCGTGCGCGACATTGCCGAGCAGTATCGCCAGCGTCGCAACCTGCTGGTCAAAGGGCTGCACGAACTGGGCTGGATGGTCGAGAACCCCAAGGCGTCGATGTACGTGTGGGCGAAGATCCCGCCGGAGTATGCACACCTGGGTTCGCTGGAGTTCTCCAAGAAGCTGCTGGCCGAGGCCAAGGTCTGCGTGTCGCCGGGGATCGGCTTTGGTGACTATGGGGACGACCATGTTCGCTTTGCGTTGATCGAGAACCAGGACCGTATTCGCCAGGCCATCCGCGGGATCCGGCAAATGTTCCGGGCTGATGGTTTGGCTCGCAAGTAAGCCCATTGGGGCTGCGAAGCAGCCCCAACTGCCTCTTGGGTGAGTTTTCCGCCTGCCTTCTGGTTACCCGTACGCCTACCGTCAGCACTCATTTCTCACCAAAGAGATCTCCCCATGAGTGTCTTCACCGCCTACTTCTGCGGCACTGGCTCGCACCGTTTCGACGACGCCAATCCCAACTTCTGGAATGGCGAGCTGGTCTCGACCCTGGCCAGTAATGACCAGAGCCGGGAATTCGCCCACTGGATCGCCGTCGACGGCCCAGGCAGCGGCAACCTTCAGGATGACAACCTGTTCGTCGAACCCGGCGGCTATTTCAACTGGACCGGCCAGCTGTTTGGCCGCGGCTGGGAGGAGAACGTCAACCATGTGCTGCAGGTCATCAAAGGCGAAAGCAGCTGGCGGCGCACCAAACTCAGTGAGCAAGAATACGAGCGGCTGAAAGCTGCCGGCGTGCCCATTCCGGACGTGTCTTCCTCCGCCTCATGGTTCTGGCGAACCTACGACTATGGCGATCGCCACCCGACCCCGCAGGAACTGCAGGAGCGCATCATCAGCATGTTCCGCAAACCGCGCCTGCCAACCCAGGTCAACCTGGTGGGCTGGAGCAGGGGAGGGATCAGCTGCCACATGCTGGCCAATGCCATGGCGCAAGACCCTGTATTGCGGGGCATACCGGTGAACATATTTGCCATCGACCCGGTGCCTGGCGTTGGTAACGTGCAAGTCGAACGCGTAACGTTGGCGGATAACGTCAAAGAGTACGTAGGCTTCTACTCAAGGGATGAGCGCTCCAAAGGTTTTGCCTGCGTGATCCCTTCGGTCGCCAAAGGGACACGGGTATGCGTTTATCCGATGCCGGGTCGCCATGCCACGCTGGTGGGCAACGCCTCGGCTGATGGCGCAGGCGATGGCAAGGTGCTGGCCGAACCTGGGCTGATCGTTCGCCACTTTGCCGAGGTTTGCCTGACCCGCTGGGGCGTGCACCTAGACAAACGTCTGGCCTTGAGCAGCAGCCAGTTGATGAAGTATCACCAGGTCATGGCGGCTGCCGACAGGCAGTATCAGGCCATGCGCAGTGAGTCCTACACGGTACTCACCGAGGGCGATAAAAATGATCGTCTGGTGCATTGTGGTGAGGTGCATACGCAGTTCAGCAAGGTACAGGGAGGCAGCTACAAGCCGAGCGCAGGCCTGGGTTTACAATGCTGGGACGCTGAAGCCTACCAGCCCATCTGCTAGCTGAAAGGGGGCGGCCGGTGAATGCACTGGTCGCCCTTGTTCAGTGGCCGGATCAGCGGCAACTTTTTTTGCATTCCCCCTCTATCCAGCGGCCCCTGGTTGGATTAAAAATGGCGCCGCGGGCCAGCCCCGATAACAACCACCTTCCCTCCGTGACATCATGTCTGAATATAACCCTTGCCTTGACTGCGGCGCCTGCTGCGGGTACTTTCGTGTGTCCTTCTTCTGGGGCGAATGCCAGTCTGCCGGGGGCGTAGTGCCGGACGACCTGGTGGTACAGATCAACCCCACGCGCGTTGCCATGATTGGCACCGATGCCAAGCCCTGCCGCTGTGTCAGCCTTCAGGGCGAGATCGGTAAAGAGGTGGCTTGTACGATTTACGCCAACCGTTCCAGCCCGTGCCGCGAGTTTGATGCGTCGTGGGAGGGTGGGGTGCATAACCCGAGCTGTGATGATGCGCGGGCAGCGTATGGCCTGCCACCCTTGACTCCGCCAGAGGCCAACGAGCCGCATTGGCCGGATGATGGGGCTGAGGTGGCCTGAAGTATCAATCAGCCTGACGCGGTCGATGTGGAGCCTTGCGTCGCGAAAGGGCCGCACAGCGGCCCCAGGCATCAGCGGCACCGCGAGAATTGCCAGGGCTGCTTTGCAGCCCCTTCGTAACGCAAGGCAGCTCCCACAGGGGACGCGCTAGCCATCAGCTGTAAGAAAATTCTAAATCTGAAACCAAATGCTTCAGGTTGCCAGGGATTGGGACTTATCCTACGACCTCAGTCGGATGCCGTCTGACATACGGGGAAATACTCCAGCGGTAGCTTCATTGCTCGCCCAAAAGGCGAGCGAGTGTGAGAGCTCGTAGTTGGTAGTCTTCCTGTCAGTTCATGGCAGCTGTAAGCGTGCAGGCTTCGGTCTGACCGTGGTGATTCCAAGACAGGGGTTGAATCGCAGTGCCTGATCAAGATTAGGGCCGCGTTGCTGCCCGCTGCGGTTCGATGATGGCAAGATGAACTGAGCGCAAGCCGTCATTTATCGGCCACGCCTCGTCTGACATGTGCCTATAACGGTAGAGAAGGTGTTCGCATTCTCGTGTTTTGAATGTTCGGGGGGGCTAGGTTGCTTGTTATCGGTGAGGGCGGGAGATTTTCTTCATCTCTACGTTGTAGTCGAGCGAGTTTCCGACTTGTTGCTACTGCTTTCTGCATCTGATTACGTTCAATAGTTTTGTGCTTCACTGCAGCCGTGATCCAATAATCTGCGATTTTGTTATGTCTTTCCGCGGATTGCCGGAGCTGACTTCGGCGGTGAGGAGTTGTTGAACCAGCAGCACTTGCGGTCAGGTGATCGGCCCGTCGCTCGTGGAAAACTGAGAGTCGTTCTGCATATTGTGCCGCCGTTCCAGCCTCTTCGGCTCTGCGTTCGTGAGCCCTGGCCCGCTCTATAAGCCTTCGAGATCGGTTCAGTGCCGGATTTCCTGAGTGGCGGGGAGGCTGGCCAGTGTTGATCTGCCCTAGAGGGGTTCGCTGGTGGCCAGTGGGGTCACGATAATTTATCGGATCGTTAGAACAATAGGCGTAGCTATTCAAACCGCCTTGCAAAAACGGGCTTAATGAGTCAGGTGCATAAAACCTGAAGACAGTGGGGCTGTATGAGCGATGGCCGTTCCCGAGTAAATATATCCCGAACTGTTTTTCCAGTTTTTCGCCAGTAAAGGCCAATGTTGAAAAAACGGGCTCATCAGGCAGGCAGAAGCCATAGGGGGTATAATTTGTTGCATGAGTGACACCCTCGGCGGATCCTATCACTGAACGCATTGAGTCAGTTGTATATAAGATCGTGGTTTTTGAGTGTAGTGCTCGGTGTGATTCGGCAAAAAGAAGATTGCCCTCTCGAAAAAAATGACGTGTTAATTGGTCGTGATGGATAGCTTGTAACTGGCCGTTTTGGTAGAAAATTATGTGTTGCATGGCGGGGCCTGTTAGTAATCGCACAGAGGTAATAATTACCTATCATCTTGTTGCGGACAACTGGCATTTTTGTCAGGTAGATCTGGACCGGTGTTACACACGATAACCTGAGCCTGGGGTCCAATTGCCAGAGCGCACCTCCAGGCCCATATACCTGCACGCTCTAAAACACACAATAAAACCCGAGGCATCCCCCAGCCGCTCCACATGACGTTAAACTGTCATCTCCCCAGCAATGGACAGGAGATCCGGCGTGACCCCTCCCCGCAGTTTCCCCAGTGACCTCTGCCTCGACAGCCCACGGCTGCAACTGCGCCCCATGCGCCATGCCGATGCCGCGCAGTGGCTGGCGATCATGGCCGACCCCGAGGTCATGCGCTATTGGCACCATGCACCCTGGCAAGACCTGGCCGAGGCCGAAAGCGCCCTGGCCGCCGACCGCGAAGCCTATGCCAATGGCGACCAACTCAAGCTCGGCATGTACCGCCGCGACAACGGCGAACTGATCGGCATGGTCCAGCTGTTCAACATCGACGACATTTCCCGCCGTGGCGAAATCGGCTACTGCCTGGCCAGCGCCGTGCAGGGCAGGGGCTACATGGACGAAGCGCTGACCTGCTTCATCGACTACCTCGCCCACACCCTGCACATGCGCCGCCTGGAAGGCGAAATCGACCCGCGCAACCAGGGCTCGGCACGCACCCTGGAGCGGCAAGGTTTTGTGCTGGAAGGCACCTTGCGGGCGCGCTGGTGCGTGGCGGGTGAGCTGTCCGACTCGGGTATTTACGGCCTGCTGCTTGAGCCGCCAGTAGCCTGATCTCATAACACCCGAGCGTGAATTTGGAAGCGGGGCAGGGCCTGGGTTAAGGTCGTAGGCTGTCCCGTTTCTCTCAGGAATCCCCTTTGCCCGCTTTCTACCTGAGTATCAGCCTGCTGCTGTATTTGCTCGCCCTGTTCTTCGATGGCGCGCTGATGAGCGGCGAGCGTCATATGCCGGCCCTGCAGATGCTGCTGTACGGGCCATGGGGCATGCCGTTCGGCTTGTACCAATGGTTTGCCAATCCGCTGCTGGCACTGGCCATCCTGGCTCATCGGCGGTTTCGCCGGCTGGCCTTGCTGGCCGGGCTTGGTGCGGCGTATCTGGCTGCCAGCAGTTTTGGCATCGACCGCTTGCCGGATAACCGCAGCTATGAGTTTCATGACCTTACCGGTTTTGGTGCTGGCTTCTACCTGTGGCTGGTAGCGATGGTGGTGTTTTGCCTGGGGCAAGCCTGGTTTTGCTGGAAGGCGCGAAGGGCTGACGACATGCCAGGCTGGAACTGGCTTGATGTCGCCTTGATTGCTGCCCTGGGGGTAACGTTGTATGCAGCGACGCAAATGCCCTCGCTGCGCTTCGAGCCAGGCAAGGTGCTGATGCCTCCGGAGCAGCCGCAGACGCTTTGATACCCACAAGGAGGGTTAGCATGATCAAGCATTACCTGGCAGGCCTGGCACTGGCCTGCGTGCTACCGGTAGCGATGGCGGACGATTACACGGCGGCCTACGGGCAGTGCATGGACAAGGCCTCCAGCACCGTGGCCATGAGCGCGTGCATCGGGGCCGAAACGCAAGTGCAGGACCAGCGCTTGAACCGGGTGTACAAGCAGCTGATGGGCAAGCTGGATGCCGGGCAACAGAAGAGCCTGCGGGATGTGCAGCGCAAGTGGCTGGCCTACCGTGATGGCAATTGCCAGTTCCATGTACAGGCCAGTGGTGGAACCCTGGCGCAGCTGGAAGGTGGCAGCTGCATGATGGACATGACCCGCGACCGCGCTGCGGAGCTGGAGCGGGTGCTTAGCCCTGGGCAGTAGCGCCTGTTCAGGCATGATTGGCCCACATTTGCAGGCGCGGGTTCAGCCGCGAACACCGGCTTTGCCGGTGTCATGCTCCGCGTTGCCTTCTTCGCGGGTGAACCCGCTCCTACAGGGCACTGCAGGGTGCTGGTTCTATTTACGCGGTTGGCGCAGCGCCCGGGCCTTGAGGTACTCGCGCACTTCCATGGCATCCCCGGCAAACTCGATGCGCTCGGCCTTGGCTGCGCGCTGGTAGGCATACATCGGGTCGTAGTACTCGTTCAGCAAGCCTTCGATCCAGCCCCGGTGCAGGTCTACTGCGCCGCTGCGCTGCTGCTCTTGCAGGGCTTCGCGCAGCATCTCGGACAAGCGCTGATGGCGCTCTCCACCCAAACGCTTGTAGATGTTGGCCATGCTCTGCAGCATGCGCTCGGCAAACAGCCGGGGACCGTCTTCTTCGCCATGCACGGCCTTGAACTCGGCGCTCAGGTTGACCACGTAGTCGCGCAGGATGCGCTCCACGCGGTTGGTGAAGCTGTCTTCAAGCCACACCAGCGGGTAATGCTGCATGCCTTGGTACAACTCCAGCGGCACCGTGCAGCTGCCAACAATGCGGCCTTCATCTTCCAGCACAAACTGCCCGATACCGCGGGCGCGCTTTTTCAGCACGTCGATTGCCAGCTGGTTTTCAAAGTCGATCTGCGCCGGTTGCGCCGTGGCGCGCTTGCCGAAACTGGAGCCGCGATGGTTGGCGTGGCCTTCAAGGTCCAGCACGTTGTCCAACTGGTGCAGCACATCGGTCTTGCCGGTACCGGTCAGTCCACCGACCAGTACGAAATCACATTGCTCTACCGCTTGCTGGGTAGTCTCCAGCAAGAAGGTACGCATGGCCTTGTAGCCGCCTTTGACACGCGGGTACTGAATACCCGCCTCATCGCGCAGCCAGCCCTGCACGATCTGCGAACGCAGGCCGCCACGGAAGCAGTACAGGTAACCGTCAGGGTGCGCCTTGGCAAACGCTGCCCAGGCCTCCAGGCGGGCTTGCTTGGTGGTGCCACTGACCAGCTGGTGGCCCAGGGCGATGGCGGCGGCCTGGCCCTGCTGCTTGTAGCAGGTGCCGACCTTCTGCCGCTCCTGGTCGTTCATCAGCGGCAGGTTTACCACGCCAGGGAAGGCGCCTTTGGCGAATTCGACGGGGGCGCGCATGTCCATCATCGGCATGTCGTCGAGGAACAGCTGACGGAAGTCGGTGCAGTCGGGGCGCATCAGATCACCTCGACCGCATGGCTCTGTCGCTCGACCAGCTTGCCGATCGGAGACAGTTTCAGGCCCAGTTCGGCAGCCACGGCGAGGAACTCGGTTTCACCCTCCGGGGCAACAGCAACCAGCAAGCCACCGCTGGTCTGCGGATCGCACAGCAGGTGCTTCTGGTCGTCGCTGAGGGCGCCGATCTTGTGCCTGTAGCTGTCGTAGTTGCGCAGGGTTCCACCGGGGATGCAGCCTTCGGCCAGGTAGTGGTCGACGCTAGGCAGGCGTGGCACGGCGGCGTAGTTCAGGTGCGCGGTGAGGCCGCTGCCTTCGGCCAGCTCGACCAGGTGGCCGAGCAGGCCGAAGCCGGTGACGTCGGTCATGGCCTTGACCCCGTCCAGCTTGCCGAAGCGGCTGCCGGGCGTGTTGAGGGTGCACATCCAGTCACGGGCCAGGCCTTGGTCTTGCACGCGCAGCTTGGCCTTCTTTTCGGCGGTGGTGAGGATGCCGATGCCCAGGGGCTTGGTCAGGTACAGCTGGCAGCCCGCGCTGGCAGTGTCGTTGCGTTTGAGGTGGCGTTTATTGACCACGCCGGTGACGGCCAGGCCAAAGATCGGCTCAGGCGCGTCGATCGAGTGGCCGCCGGCCAGCGGGATACCCGCTTCGGCACACACTGCGCGGCCGCCGCGGATGACTTCGCGGGCGACTTCCGGCGGCAGCACGTTGACCGGCCAGCCGAGGATGGCAATGGCCATCAGCGGGTCGCCGCCCATGGCATAGATGTCGCTGATGGCGTTGGTGGCGGCAATGCGGCCGAAGTCGTAAGGGTCATCGACGATCGGCATGAAAAAGTCGGTGGTCGAAACCACGCCGCGCTCGTCGTCCAGCGCGTACACTGCTGCATCGTCGCGCGAGGCATTGCCGACCCACAGTTTCGGGTCCAGGGCCTGGGTGCCGCTTTCGGCGAGGATCACGTCCAGCACCTTGGGGGAGATCTTGCAGCCACAGCCGGCGCCATGGCTGTACTGGGTCAGGCGAATCGGCTCGCTCATATGCACCTCTGCAGGTCAAATTGTTGCGCGATTGTAGCAAAGCTGGCCTTTAGGCCCTTGCCTCTTATAATTCCCGGTGTCGGCAAATGTGTCGGCACTTCCCCGCTATTGAACCGGAGAACACCCATGCTCAACCGCCCCCTGGCGCTTGCCGCCGGCCTCGTGCTGTCTTGCTGTGCCGTTGTCGTTCAGGCCGCCGAAACCCTGCGGGTCAGCGCCATCCCCGACGAAGCGCCGACCGAACTGCAGCGCAAGTTCAAGCCTTTGGGTGAGTACCTGGCCAAGCAGCTGGGCATGGAAGTGAAGTTCGTACCCGTGGCGGACTACCCAGCGGTGGTCGAGTCGCTGGCCGCAGACCGTCTCGACCTGGCCTGGCTGGGGGGCTTCACGTTCGTTCAGGTGCACCTGAAGGACCCGACCGCCACGCCACTGGTACAGCGTGAGCAGGACGCTCAGTTCACGTCCAAGTTCATCACCGCCAACCCCGACGTGAAAAGCCTGACCGACCTGAAGGGCAAGTCGTTTGCCTTCGGTTCCATTTCGTCCACCTCGGGCAGCCTGATGCCGCGTTACTTCATGCTCAAGCAGGACAATATCAAGCCTGAAGAGTACTTCAGCCGCGTGGCCTATTCTGGCGCCCATGATGCCACCGTGGCCTGGGTGCAGGCTGGCAAGGTCGATGGTGGCGTGCTGAACGCCAGCGTGTGGCAAAAGCTGGTGGATGCCGGCAAGGTCGACACCACCAAGGTGAAGGTGTTCGCCACCACCCCGACCTACTTCGACTACAACTGGACCGTGCGCGGCAACATGGACCCGGCGTTGAAACAGAAAATCAAGAAAGCCTTCCTGGACCTTGACCCGAGCAACCCGGAGCACAAGGCGATCCTGGACCTGCAGGCCGCCAGCCGCTTCATCGAGACCAAGCCTGAGAACTACAAGGGCACCGAACAAGCTGCACGCGAGGCCGGCCTGCTCAAGTGACAGCTTCGAATGCGGCAATCCATCTTCACGGTGCCAGCCTGCGCCATGGCCAGGTACGCGCGCTTGACGCGGTGAGCCTGCGGATCGCGCAGGGCGAGCGTGTCGCCATCATCGGGCCGTCGGGGGCGGGCAAGTCCAGCTTGCTGCACCTGATGGCCACGGCCGTTCAGCCCACCAGTGGGCGCCTGGAGTTGCTTGGCGAGCAGCCTTGGGCGCTGTCGGCAAGGGCACGCCAGCGACTGCGCGCGCAGGTTGGCCTGGTGCATCAGGCGCCGCCTTTGCCACCGCGTCAGCGGGTAGTGACCGCAGTGCTGGCGGGTCGCCTGGGGCAGTGGGGTACGCTGCGCGGCTTGCTCAACCTGCTGTACCCCAGCGATGTACCGGGGGCGCGCCAGGTGTTGGCCGAACTGGGCCTGGCCGACAAGCTGTTCGTGCAGTGTGGGCAGTTGTCCGGTGGCCAGTTGCAGCGGGTGGGCATTGCTCGGGCGTTGTACCAGCGCCCGCAGGTGCTGCTGACCGACGAACCGGTGTCGGCCATGGACCCGGTGTTGGCCGACCACAGCCTGGCCTTGCTCAATCGCCATGCCCAAGCGACTGGCGTGACGTTGGTGGCGAGCCTGCACGCCGTAGAGCTCGCGCTGGCGCATTTTCCGCGGGTGATTGGCATTCGGGAAGGGCAGGTTGTGTTCGACTGCCCGGCCGAAGCGGTCACCGAGCAACTGCTGGACGCGCTATACGCCAACGAACAACTGGCTCCGCCGCCCACCCAGGGGCCGACCCTGACCGTGCAGATTCCGCGATGCTGAAGGCCGACGCCCGCGACCCGGCGCTGCTGCCGCGGTTGCTGCTGGCCCTGTTGGCGGTGGCAGTACTGTGGCCGGCTATCCAGTCAAGCGAACTGAACCCCGGGGTGCTGTTGCAGGCGGACAACCGTCAGCAGATTGCCAGCTTTACCAGCGCCTTCTGGCCGCCGGCACATGATGCCGATTTTCTTGCACTGCTGTATGAAGCCACCTTGCAGACCCTGGCCGTGGCGACTGCCGGCATGGCGCTGGCGTTGTTGTTGGCGATCCCGGCTGGCTTGCTGGCCAGCCGTGCCTTGTCCTTGCGTGCTGCTTCACGCGGCGGGCGGGCCGGGTTGTGGTCGCGACTGTTGCGCCTGCCGGTGCGTGGGCTGCTGATTTTCCTGCGTAGCGTGCCGGAGATCGTCTGGGCGTTGCTGTTCGTGCGCGCCGTGGGGCTGGGGCCGACGGCGGGCGTACTGGCTATCGCCATCACCTACAGTGGCATGCTCGGCAAGGTCTATGCCGAAATCTTCGAGTCGGTCGACCAGCGCCCGGCGCATGCCTTGTTGCAGGCGGGCAGTGGCCGGCTGGCGGCGTTTTTCTACGGCATCCTGCCCAATGCTGCCTCCGAAGTGGTGTCGTACACCGTGTACCGCTGGGAGTGCGCGGTGCGGGCTTCGGTGGTGATGGGCTTTGTCGGTGCTGGCGGGCTGGGCCAGCAGATCGACCTGTCGATGCGCATGTTTGCGGGTGCGCAAGTAGCGAGCATGCTGTTGACGTTCTTGCTGCTGGTGATCCTGGCCGACCTGCTCAGCCGCCTGCTGCGCTGGAGGCTGGCATGAACCGGGTGATCAATTGGGTGTTGCTGGGCGCCATTGTGGCAGCGGTGGTGGCCTCGTTCGCGTATCTGGAGCTGGACCTGCACGCACTGGTCGGCAATGGCGGGCTGGGGCAGATGGGCGAGTACGCCGGGCGCTTCCTGCAGCCGGATCTGTCTGCCGGGCACCTCAAGGCGGTGTGGCGCGGGGCGCTGGAAACCCTGGCCATGTCTGGCATGGGCACCTTGTTGGCAATGGTAGTGGGGATGTTGCTGGCACTGCTGGCGGCGGGCCGCTTCGGTTGGCCGTTGCAAGGGGCCGCGCGTTTGCTGCTCAATGCCTTGCGTGCCATTCCTGAACTGGTGTGGGCAGCGCTGACTGTGCTGGCGGCTGGGCTGGGGCCGAATGCCGGTACCCTGGCTTTGGCGTTGCACACCGCTGGCGTGCTGGGGCGGTTGTTTGCCGAGGCGCTTGAGAACGCCCCGCCCGAGCCGGCGGCGGCGATCCGTTTGCAGGGGGGCAGCCAAGTGGCGGCGTTCTGCTTTGGTACCCTGCCCAACCTGTGGCCGCAGTTGCTGGCCTACAGCTTGTACCGCTGGGAGAACAACATCCGCATGGCCAGCGTGCTCGGGTTCGTCGGGGCGGGCGGGTTGGGGCAGATGCTGTACACCACCTTGAGCCTGTTCCAGGAGGCCCAGGCCAGCACAGTGATCATCGGTATGCTGGTGTTGGTGTTGCTGGTGGATGTGTCGAGTGATGTGTTGCGTCAGCGCTATGTGCGGGCCTGACGGAAAGCCCGGGCTGCAAAGCAGCCCCGAAATCTCTCAGGCGTCTACAGCCTCGGCACACTGCGCCTCCCGCTGCATCGACTCCAGGTTACGCTCGATCGTCTCGCATATGGTATCCATCTGGATCTGATGCTCGCTGAACCTGAACGGGCTCTGCAAGTCCGTGCCGATCCGCTCGATGGCCAGCAACATGAACCCTACCACCGTCGACGCCAGCGGCGTGAACCAGCCCAACGACTCCACCAGCCCCACCGGCACGATCAGGCAGAACAGGGTGATGAACAGCCGTGGGAAATACACATAGGGGTAGGGCAATGGCGTATTGGCAATCCGCTCCATGCCGCCCTGGGCGTTAGACAGGTCTACCAGCGTCGACTCCAGCCGCGCCAGGCGAATGCTGTCCAGTCGCCCGGCCTGGTATTCCCGCGCCAGCAAGGCTGCCGAGCCGCCGAGAATGTCATTGGCGAAATTGTTCGAGCGGTTGCGCCGTTCGAACTCACCTGGCGGGATGAACGCCATCAGCTCCTCCGGGCAGGGCTCACCTTTCAGGTGCGCCGCCAGGCAGTTCACATAGGCGATATGCCGGCGCAGCAGGGTGGCCTTGACCGGGTTCAGGCTGTCATCCGGGTCATCGATCAGCGTCAGCGTCTGCCGGGCGAAGCTGCGCGAACTGTTCACCAGCGCGCCCCACAGGGTGCGAGCCTCCCACCAGCGGTTGTAGGCGCTGCTGTTGCGAAAACTCACCAGCACCACCAAGGCTGAGCCCAGCAGGGTCAGCGGGATCAGTGGCAGGGTGAACTTGCTGTTCAAGAACAGCATGAAATCGATGGTGACCAGCACATCCCAGATCAGCAGCCAGAACAGCGACCAACCGATATAGCCGATGGTCTTCACCACCAGGCGGTACTTGCGGGCGATGACGTCTTTCACGCGGGGGTACCTCGAAACGCGGGGGATGCAGGATGGGACGCCGAGGCTCGTCGAAGGTTCGAGGGTTGAATGTTGCAAGGGATTTTGTAGCTGAAACGAAGGGAAAACTCCGACCAGCCTATCAGACGTGCCTGAATTCCTGATTCAGCTCAAAAACGACAGAGTGGGTCGCTTCAATCCTTGAATGGGTGTATCCATAAGGATACGATTGGGTGACCACTTGATGTTTCTCGTTGAACAGACGGAAAGCTTTGCCGCTTGGCTATCGAGCTTGAGAGATTTGAGGGCCAGGCTGGCGATAGGTCGTAGGCTGGAGCGAGCAGCGGCGGGCAATCTTGGTGACTTCAAGTGGCTTGGAGGCGGTATTGGTGAGCTTCGCATCGACGTAGCTGCCGGTTATCGCGTCTATTTCACGCAAAAGGGGCAGAGGTTGGTTTTACTGCTGGTCGGCGGCGACAAGTCCACCCAAGCCGCCGACATCCTCAACGCCAGAAAGCTGCTGAAGGAGATGAAATGAGCGAAAAATTGATCCCGTTTGATATGGCAGCCTTGTTGAGCAGCGATGAGGCAATCAGTGAATACCTTAGCCAGGTGCTATCAAATGGCGATACCGAGGAAATCATTCGAGCACTTGGCCATATCGCTCGTGCACGGGGCATGACACATATTGCTACGGAGAGTGGGCTGGGTAGAGAAAGCCTGTACAAGGCGCTGAGCCCTGGCGCGAAGCCTCGTTTTGACACTGTATTGAGGGTCATTCGTGCTCTGGGGGTGGACCTTCTCGTTCAGCCACATGCAATGACCCGCTGATCCAGCTCGGTTAAGTCAATATTTGCTTCATCTGCACCAACGCTACCCGCGTGCCGTCCCACGCCTGCCGCTCCTCGATGCCGAACGGTGTGAAGCCCAGCTGTGGATAAAGCAGCAAGCCTGCGGTGTTGTGATTGAAGCATGACACCCAGACCTCCCGGGCGCTGTACTGCTGGCGGGCGAGGTCGATCATGGCCGTTACCAGATAACGCGCTACACCAAGGCCGCGGGCGCTGGGGGCCACCACTACGTTGCCTAGGGCACATAGGCCGCCATGTTCGGCTTTGTAGAAATTGGCGAAGGCCAGGACAGTGCCGTTACCTTCCACTACCGTGGAGCCGCTGCGTTGGGCTATGGCGTCGCTCAGCTGGTTGGGGGTGAGGGGGTAGGTGGCTTTGGGGAACATGTAGAACAGTTCGTCCGGGCTCTGCGGGAAGCTGCAGATAACGGGGATGTCTTCAGGCCGGATTGGGCGGTGGGTCAGGTGCATGGCAGGTCCTTCTCGCGTTGGCTGGCAGGGCCTCTTCGCGGGTAAACCCGCGAAGAGGCCATCAGCCTCACATCATAGGCCGCTTTTCATCCAACACCGCGCCCCGATTCACGGCTTGGCAGCCACCGCCACGTAGCCTTTGACCGCAGCTGGTGCCTGGGGCTTGGCCTTGTGCGCCAGCAGGTACTGATAGCGTCGCCATTCCTTGTCGATTTCGCTGAACGACATGAACACGCTGATACGGTCCTTGCCGACCAGGTCCGGGCGCTTGCCCGCATCGATCTCGTTGGTGGGAATGATGGCCACGTTGATGCCCACCACCGTGCCGTCATCGGCGAACACTGGCCCGCCCGACATGCCCTTGGTGATCGGGCCGTCATGTACTGAGTAGAAGACGCTGCCAGGCGTACCTTCAAGCCGTACCAGTGACGGCAGGGCATGGCCCTTGCCCTGCATCGGCATCATGAAACTGTTGAAGCCCACCGCCGTCACGGCTTCCCCTGGCACGTACTGGCGCCAGTGCGGCACGCTGCTGGCTTTGTGCTTGAAGAACACTACGTCACCGAGGCCCTCGTGGACCACGTTGCGCAGGAAGGGGGTGTGTTTGGCGGTTACAGCGTAATCCTCGTTCCACTGGATGGCGCTGGCCATCAGCAACATCGGCAGAGGGGCACCAGAAGTGACCACGAAAGCCTGACTGTAGACGGGATCTGAAACGTACGACGTTGGCACTCCATTGCACCCACTGAGCAGCATCATTGCCGCCATGCAGGGCGCGATTGTTTTCATGTGTCACACAGGGCGTGGAAAAATGGGAACGCAACTATGGCTAAGTGCCATTACGCTAGCAATACTTTCGGCATATATCCGACGAATGACAGCTTAAGTGTTAGTCATGACGGCGGCCAATAGAATGCAGGTATGGCTACAGGTCCCAGAGCCATTGGGGCGGCGTCAAAGTGAAGGGATTTTTTTTCGGGCGGATCTGAGGGTGTGAACTGCATTGAGCTGCATTGGGCGACCACACTGACAAGCTACCTTTTTCAGGGCGACCTGTTCATAGTTGCCAGTCGACTTACCCTGAAAGGAATCAGAACATTGTTTAAGCTAAATCCCCTGGTGCCGGAGCTGATTGTTTCTGATCTACCTCGCAGCCTGGCATTTTACTGCGGCGTACTCGGCTTCAAGATTGAATACGACCGGCCAGAAGAGCATTTTGCCTTTCTGTCTTTTGGCGGCAGCCAGCTGATGCTGGAGCAGGACTGGCAGAGTGAGTCACCCTGGCGGGTCGGCCCGCTGGAGCCGCCGTATGGTCGAGGCATCAACCTGTCGATCGAATGCGCTGATGCACTGGCCTTGGTCGCGTCGCTGGGGGTTGCGGGGCATAGCATCAGAAAGCCGATTGAAGAGTGTTGGTACCGCCAGGGCGGCATGCTGGTCGGCCAGCGCAATTTCCTGGTGCAGGATCCGGACGGCTACTTGCTTCGGTTTGCTGAAGATCTCGGCGTGAAGAGCGCCTGAGCCAAGGGCGGGCACACGAAAAATTGACCCCAGGTTGCGCTCGATGGTCTCGCAACGGGTATCCATCTGGATCTGGTGCTCACTGAACCTGAACAGGCTCTGCTAATCCGTGCCGATCCGCTCCATGCCTCCCTGTGCATTGGACAGATCTACCACCGTCGGATCCTGATGCCTTTGTCCACACTGAATATGTGGCAATGAAGTGTTGCCGCATAACGCTATGCACCCACACAGTTACTGAATCCGCAGCGCTTATTGCCCCCGCGCACTTTCGGAACTAAGCCAGCATCTTCGCCCGAACTAACTTCCCTCTTTCGAGTGTTGAGTGTCGCCATATCAACTATTTATGTCACTTGCGCGATAGTTTCAAAATAGCTGAACTAAGTATTTGCCCACAGCGCTTTTTCCCGAAGCGGGTCATCAACAAAATAGCCGCCCTTCAATTTTAAACATCAGCCTGACGCGTGGCCGAAAGTTGACCGCGGCGGCTGGCGGCCGGGTAGGTGGCTCGCCGCCTGAGCTGATGAACCCACACCGATTACCAGGAAAGGAAAGTGTCATGGGAATGACGAGGCGTAAATTTTTGATCGGCGGCGGCGTCGTGGCTATTGCAGGTGGCGCAGGCATTCTGACCCCCTTGCTGACCCGCGAAGGCAGGTTGATCCCCGGCAAACCGCGGTTTGGTTTTGTAGAAGGTAGCGAAGGTGCGCTTCCCAAACAGGCAGACGTCGTCGTTGTTGGCGCTGGTATTCTGGGGCTCATGACCGCAATCAATCTTGTCGAGCGTGGCCTCTCGGTAGTCGTCGTTGAAAAAGGTGATATTGCCGGCGAGCAGTCATGCAGGTTCTATGGTCAGGTCATGACCTACAAGATGCCTGATGCGACGTTCCAGTTGCACCATCTTGCCAAACAACGGTGGCGCGAGATGAATGCCAAAGTGGGTGCAGATACCAGCTATCGCACACAGGGCCGGGTCGAAGTTCCTTTCGATGAAGAAGACCTGGAAAACGTCAGAAAGTGGATCGATGTCAAAAGCCGGGAAGTAGCAGCGGACAACCCCTTCAAGACTCGGATCATTCAGGGGAATGAACTCGAACAGCGGCTGCGCGGTGCATCATCGAGCTGGAAAATTGCAGGTTTCGAGGAAGACTCCGGTAGCCTGGACGCTGAGCGCGCATCGTTTGTCATGGCGGAGTACGCCAAGAAAATGGGTGTGCGCATCTACACCCACTGCGCCGCAAGGGGCCTGGAAACCCAGGCGGGCGTCATCTCCGATGTGGTGACCGAGAAGGGCGCCATCAGGACTTCTCGCGTGGTCGTGGCAGGCGGCGCCTGGTCCAGGCTGTTCATGCAGAACCTGGGCGTCGATGTGCCTACCTTGCCGGCCTACCAGTCCCAGCAAATCATCAGCGCGGCACCCCGTGCACCGGGGGGCAACGTTGCATTGCCAGGGAATATCTACTTCCGTGAGCAGGCCGACGGTACATACGCCACCTCGCCGCGCGTCGTCGTTGCCCCGGTGGTCAAAGAATCGTTCATGTATGGTTATAAATACCTGCCATTGCTGGCCATCCCCGACTTCCCGGTGCACATATCACTCAACAAGCAACTGATCGATTCGTTCACTCAGCCCACCCAGTGGAGGCTGGACGAGGTTTCGCCCTTCGAGAAAAACAGGCTGATGACGGCGGCCCCGGATATTCCAGAGCTGGATGCATCTCTGGAAAAGCTCAAAGTCGAGTTCCCTGCCTTCAAAGATGCGAAGTTGATCGATCAGTGGAGCGGTGCCATGGCCATCGCCCCGGATGAGAACCCGATCATTTCGCAGGTCAACGAGTACTCAGGCCTGGTTATCAACACCGCGACCGGTTGGGGTATGACGGAAAGCCCGGTGTCGTCCGAGCTGACGGCAGACCTGCTGCTTGGAAAGGCGCCGGTGCTGGACCCGAAACCCTTCAGTTTGTATCGATTCTAAGTACGCATACCGCAATGGAATGACCCGTACACGCATAAACGGTGCGTGTACATTCTTGTGTAACCATCAGGAGAGAAATATGAAATGCGCTTTCAAGACCGTTGCAGCATTGGCGTTGGGAATAGCCGGTGGCAGCGTTCATGCACAAGATATCGTGCGCCATGGCGCAGGTAGTTTCCCTATCTCGTCGGCTGTAGAGATTCCTGCCGGGAAGTCAGTCGTCTATCTGAGCGGTTCCGTCCCGTCGGTGATCCATCCCGATGCGCCCAAGGATTCGCTGGAAGCCTACGGTGATACCAAGGCACAAACCATCAATGTGCTTGAAAGCATCCAGCAGCAGCTGAAAACGTTGGGTCTTGGCCTGACTGACGTGGTGAAGATGCAGGTATTCCTGGTGGGTGGGCCGGAGAACGGCGGCAAGATGGATTTCGACGGTTTCATGGCTGGCTACACCCAGTTCTTCGGGCCAGCCGCCAAGCAGCCGGTGCTACCTGCGCGCTCGGCGTTCCAGATTGCAGGCCTGGCGCACCCTGCCTGGCGGGTTGAGATCGAAGTGACAGCGGTTCGTCCCTGAGAGGACCTTGGCCCAGCCCGACAAAATCGTCGGGCAAAAAAAAACCGACCGTAAGGTCGGTTTTTTCCGGATTTTGGTGCCCCGAGGGAGACTCGAACTCCCACTCCTTTCGAAAACGGATTTTGAATCCGCCGCGTCTACCAATTCCGCCATCAGGGCGTGGCGCGCAGTATAAAGAGGTGCCGCTGGTCGGTCAATCGGCTTTCATGGTCAATTTTCACACATTGGGCTAAACTTCCCGGCCCTGCCGAACCGAACATCATCATGCGCGTCGCCGATTTTTCTTTCGAACTCCCTGATTCCCTGATCGCCCGCCACCCGTTGGCCGAGCGCCATGGCAGCCGTCTGCTGGTGCTCGATGGGCCTACCGGCGCGCTGGCGCACCGGCAATTCCCCGACTTGCTCGACTATCTGCGCCCCGGCGACTTGATGGTGTTCAACAACACCCGAGTGATCCCGGCGCGGTTGTTCGGCCAGAAAGCCTCCGGCGGCAAGCTGGAGGTACTGGTCGAACGCGTGCTCGACAGCCACCGGGTGCTGGCCCATGTGCGCGCCAGCAAGGCGCCCAAGGTTGGCGCGGTCATCCTCATCGATGGCGGTGGCGAGGCCGAAATGGTCGCGCGCCATGACACGCTGTTCGAACTTCGCTTCACCGAAGAAGTGCTGCCGTTGCTCGACCGTGTCGGCCACATGCCGCTGCCGCCCTATATCGACCGCCCGGACGAGGGCGCCGACCGTGAGCGCTACCAGACCGTGTACGCCCAGCGCGCCGGCGCGGTTGCCGCGCCTACCGCAGGCCTGCACTTCGACGAGGCGCTGCTGGAAAAGATCGCCGACAAGGGCGTCGAGCGCGCCTTCGTCACCCTGCATGTGGGCGCCGGCACCTTCCAGCCGGTGCGGGTCGACAAGATCGAAGACCACCACATGCATAAAGAGTGGCTCGAAGTGGGCCAGGATGTGGTCGATGCCATCGAGGCCTGCCGGGCCCGTGGTGGTCGGGTGATCGCGGTTGGCACCACCAGTGTGCGTTCGCTGGAAAGCGCCGCGCGTGATGGTGTGCTCAAGGCCTTCAGTGGCGACACCGACATCTTCATCTACCCGGGCCGGCCGTTCCATGTGGTCGATGCTCTGGTCACCAACTTCCATCTGCCGGAGTCCACGCTGCTGATGCTGGTCTCGGCTTTCGCCGGCTACCCCGAGACCATGGCTGCCTACGCAGCGGCAGTCGAGCATGGGTACCGCTTCTTCAGTTACGGTGATGCCATGTTCATCACCCGCAATCCGGCGCCACGCGGGCCCGAGGATCAAGCATGAGTCGCACCTGTCGAATGTCCTTCGAACTGCTGGCCACCGACGGCAAGGCCCGTCGGGGTCGCATCACCTTCCCACGTGGCACCGTGGAAACCCCGGCATTCATGCCAGTGGGGACCTATGGCACGGTCAAGGGCATGCTGCCACGCGACATCGAGGCCATCGGCGCCGAGATGATCCTCGGCAACACCTTCCACCTGTGGCTGCGTCCGGGCACCGAGGTGATCAAGAAGCACAACGGCCTGCACGATTTCATGCAGTGGAAAGGCCCGATCCTCACCGACTCCGGTGGTTTCCAGGTATTCAGCCTGGGTGCCATGCGCAAGATCAAGGAAGAGGGCGTGACCTTCGCTTCGCCGGTCGATGGTTCCAAGGTGTTCATGGGCCCGGAAGAGTCGATGCAGGTTCAGCGTGACCTGGGCTCGGACGTGGTAATGATCTTCGACGAGTGCACCCCGTACCCGGCCGAGCACGATGTGGCACGCACTTCCATGGAGCTGTCGCTGCGCTGGGCCCAGCGCTCGAAGAACGCCCATGCCGACAACACCGCAGCGCTGTTCGGCATTGTCCAGGGTGGCATGTACCAGGACCTGCGCATGCGCTCGCTGGAAGGCCTGGAAAACATCGGTTTCGACGGCCTGGCCATTGGCGGCCTGTCGGTGGGCGAGCCCAAGCACGAAATGATCAAGGTGCTGGATTACCTGCCGGACCAGATGCCTGCTGACAAACCTCGTTACCTTATGGGGGTAGGCAAACCGGAAGATCTCGTTGAGGGTGTGCGCCGCGGCGTCGACATGTTCGACTGCGTGATGCCGACGCGTAACGCGCGCAACGGTCATCTGTTCGTTGATACAGGGGTGATCAAGATCCGCAATGCGTTCCATCGTCACGATGAATCGCCGCTGGATCCGACCTGTGACTGCTATACCTGCACCAACTTCTCGCGCGCCTATCTCCATCATCTGGACAAATGCGGCGAAATGCTGAGCAGCATGCTGAATACCATCCACAACTTGCGCCATTATCAGCGCTTGATGGCCGGTTTACGCGAGGCTATTCAACAGGGTAAATTGGCCGCCTTTGTCGACGCCTTCTACGCCAAGCGCGGGCTTCCTGTACCGCCCTTGGACTGACTGTCCGCATCCATTATTAGAAAATTACATTAGGAGTGCCCAATGAGCTTCTTCATCCCCGCCGCATACGCGGACGCTGCAGCACCTGCCGCTGGCCCAGCCGGTACCGGCTTCGAGTGGATTTTCCTGGTCGGTTTCCTGGTCATCTTCTACCTGATGATCTGGCGCCCGCAGGCCAAGCGCGCGAAAGAGCAGAAGAACCTGCTGAGCAACTTGCAGAAAGGTGACGAAGTTGTCACCAACGGCGGCATCGCCGGCAAGATCGTCAAGGTTTCCGATGACTTCGTGGTGCTGGAAGTGTCCGACACTGTCGAGCTGAAGTTCCAGAAGGGTGCCATTGCTGCGACCCTGCCAAAAGGTACGCTCAAGGCTATCTGAGTTACCGGTTTTATTTTCCAGTCGGGGCGCGCAACGCGCCCCGCGTCTTGAACGGGCGGCGTGATGCTGAACAAATATCCTCTGTGGAAATATGCACTGATCGTGCTGGTACTGGTGGTCGGTTTCATTTATTCCGCTCCCAACCTCTACCCGGATGACCCGGCGGTACAGATCAGCGGTGCCAGCTCGGCGCTGCAGGTGAATCAGGCCGACCTTGATCGCGTCAGCAAGGCGCTGGTCGATGCCAAGATCGCTGTCAAGGGCGCAAGCCTGGGTGAAAAGGGCAGCGGGCTGATCCGCCTGACCAATCAGGAAGACCAGCTGCCAGCCAAGGATGTAGTGCGCAAGGCACTGGGCGATGATTACGTCGTGGCCCTGAACCTGGCCCAGACTACCCCGCAATGGCTGCGCAACCTGGGCGCAAGCCCGATGAAACTGGGCCTGGACCTGTCTGGTGGTGTGCACTTCCTGCTGGAAGTGGACATGGACAAGGCCATGACTGCCCGCATGAAAGTCTACGAAGGCGAGGTCAAGACCTTGCTGCGCAAAGAGCGCGTCCGCTACCGCAGCCTGCCTCAGCAGGATGGCGGCATCATGCTGGGCTTCGCTGACGATGCCACCCGCGAACAGGCACGTGCCCTGATCCGCAAGAATTTCAATGATTTCGACCTGACCACCACCGACCGCAACGAGCTTGCGGTGCTGCGTCTGGCGCTGACCCAGGCGAAAGTCGCCGAGATCCGCGAATACTCGATCAAGCAGAACCTCACCACCGTGCGCAACCGCGTGAACGAGCTGGGTGTGGCAGAGCCTCTGGTACAGCGCCAGGGCGCCAACCGTATCGTGGTCGAGCTGCCAGGCGTGCAGGACACTGCCGAAGCCAAGCGTATCCTTGGTAAAACGGCCAACCTGGAGTTCCGCTTCGGTGCCGAACCGGGTGCATCCAAGGCCACTACCGAGGTGTTCGAGTTCCGTGAGGGCGGCCGCTCCGCCGCAGTCGAGCGGGGCCTGATCATCACGGGTGACCAGGTTACCGACGCCCAGGCCAGCTTCGACGAGCATGGCCGCCCGCAGGTGAACATTCGCCTGGATGGCCACGGTGGCGAGCTGATGAGCCGTGCTACCCGTAGCAACGTCGGCCGTAGCATGGCGGTGATCTTCATCGAGCAGAAGCCGGTTACCCGCTACGTCAAGCAAACCGTCGACGGCGTCGAGAAGGACGTTGCCGTACAAAGCTTCGTCGAAGAGAAAAAAATCATCAGCCTGGCGACCATCCAGTCGCCGCTTGGCAGCCAGTTCCGCATCACCGGCCTGAACGGCCAGGGCGAATCGTCCGAGTTGGCCCTGCTGCTGCGTGCTGGTGGTCTGGCCGCGCCGATGTACTTCGCTGAAGAACGTACCATTGGCCCAAGCCTGGGTGCTGACAACATCACCAAGGGTATCGATGCGTCGCTGTGGGGCATGCTGTTCGTCTCGCTGTTCATCATCGCCATCTACCGCGCCTTCGGTGTGCTGGCCACCATCGCCCTGGCGGGTAACATGGTGCTGCTGCTGGCGTTGATGTCGCTGCTGGGGGCGACCCTGACCCTGCCGGGTATTGCTGGCATCGTGTTGACCATGGGTATGGCGGTGGACGCCAACGTGCTGATCTTCTCGCGTATTCGCGAAGAGATTGCTGCTGGTATGTCGGTGCAGCGCGCTATCCACGAAGGCTTCAATCGCGCCTACTCGGCAATCGTCGACGCCAACCTGACCACCCTGTTGGTCGGCGGCATCCTGTTTGCCATGGGTACCGGCCCGGTCAAAGGCTTTGCGGTCACCATGTCCCTCGGGATTTTCACCTCGATGTTCACCGCCGTCATGGTGACCCGTGCATTGGTCAACCTGACCTGTGGCGGGCGTGACATCAAGAAGCTGTGGGTTTGAGGGAGCTGCGATGAAAACCATCAATTTCATGGGCGTGCGCAATGTCGCGTTCGCCGTCACCGTGCTCCTCACCGTGTTGGCGCTGTTCAGCTGGTGGCAAAAGGGCCTGAACTTCGGGCTGGACTTCACCGGGGGTACGCTGATCGAGCTGACCTACGAGCGTCCTGCCGACCTCAAGGCGGTGCGTGCCGAGCTGGTCAACTCCGGCTTCCACGAGGCGGTGGTGCAGAGCTTCGGCGCCACCACCGACCTGCTGGTGCGCATGCCGGGCGATGACCCGCAGTTGGGCAACAAGGTAGCTGCCGCGCTGCAGAAGGCAGGCGGTGACAACCCGGCTACGGTCAAGCGTGTCGAGTTCGTCGGCCCGCAGGTCGGTGAAGAGCTGCGCGACCAGGGCGGCATGGGCATGCTCCTGGCCCTGGGCGGTATCCTCATCTACCTGGCCTTCCGCTTCCAGTGGAAGTTCGCCGTGGGCGCGATCATCTCGCTGATCCACGACGTGGTGGTAACGCTGGGTATCCTGTCGTTCTTCCAGATCACCTTCGACCTGACGGTGCTGGCGGCGGTCCTGGCGATTATCGGTTACTCGCTGAACGACACCATTGTTGTGTTCGACCGGGTACGCGAGAACTTCCGCGTCATGCGCAAGGCCTCGCTGATCGAGAACATCAACATTTCCACCACCCAGACCCTGCTGCGTACCGTCGCCACTTCGGTTTCGACCTTGCTGGCCATTGCTGCGCTGCTGTTCTTCGGGGGTGACAACCTGTTCGGTTTCTCGCTCGCCCTGTTCATTGGTGTCATGGCCGGTACCTACTCGTCGATCTATATCGCCAACGTGGTGCTGATCTGGCTGAACCTGAACAGCGAAGACCTGATCCCGCCGACCAAGGCCGAGGGTGTGGATGATCGTCCGTAAGGGCTAGTCCATCACCGCCTGGCGGTGTAAAAGGCGCGAGTATTGAACTCGCGCCTTTTTTTTTGCTCCAAGGCTGGGAGAAGCGCGGGTTGATACCCGCTGGTACGATCAGGAGGTCCACGTGAACAAATCAATGCTGGTGGGTGCGGTACTGGGTGCTGTCGGTGTGACTGCCGGAGGTGCTGTCGCGACCTACAGCTTGGTCAACAAGGGGCCTGAGTATGCCCAGGTCACCGACGTGCAGCCGATCAAGCAACAGGTGAAAACCCCGCGCGAAGTGTGCAAGGACGTTACCGTTACGCGCCAGGCGCCGGTCAAGGACCAGCATCAGATCGCCGGCACCGTCGTGGGTGCGCTGGCCGGTGGCTTGCTGGGTAACCAGATTGGTGGTGGTACCGGCAAGAAGATTGCCACGGTGGCCGGTGCGGTCGGTGGTGGTTATGCCGGTAACAAGGTGCAGGAAGGCATGCAGGAGCGTGATACCTACACAACCACGCAAACTCGCTGCAACACGGTCAACGACATCAGCGAGAAGGTGGTGGGCTACAACGTGACCTATTCCATCGGTGATCAGGTAGGCAAGGTGAAGATGGATCGCGAGCCGGGATCGACCATTCCGCTGGACAAGAATGGCAAGTTGATCCTGAGCGAAGCGGGTCAGTAATTTGCGCGGCCTGTGCCGGCCTCTTCGCGGGTAAACCCGCTCCTACATGGAACGCATTGTCCCTGTAGGAGCGGGTTTACCCGCGAAGAGGCCGGCACAGGCCGCGCAAAACCACCAGGCACAAAAAAAGCACCTCGAGAGGTGCTTTTTGTTTGCCAGCAATCTGCGCTTAGCGCTTCATGCTTTCTGGCAGGTGCGGTTGGATGGCAGTCAGTACTGCCTTGAAGCACTTGATGTTGCCTGCAACGATGTGACCTTTGTCGAGGAAGTCGTGGCCACCGTTGAAGTCGCTCACCAAGCCACCGGCTTCCTGGATCAGCAGTACGCCAGCTGCCATGTCCCATTCGGACAGGCCCGACTCCCAGAAGGCGTCGAAGCGGCCAGCAGCCACGTAGGCCAGGTCCAGGCTGGCGGAGCCGGCGCGGCGGATGCCGGCGGTCTGGCCGGTCAAGGCGCGGAACATGCCCAGGTAGTTGTCCATGTCCGCCATCTGGCCGTCACGGAACGGGAAGCCGGTGCCCAGCAGGGCGCCTTCCAGGCTTGTGCGCGAGCTGACGCGCAGGCGGCGGCCATTGAGTTGGGCGCCACGGCCACGGCTGGCGGTGAATTCTTCCTGGCGAACCGGGTCGACGATCACGGCGTGCTCAAGGCGGCCGCGGTATTTGCAGGCGATGCTGACGGCGAAGTGCGGGATGCCGCGCAGGAAGTTGGTGGTGCCGTCCAGCGGGTCGATGATCCACAGGTAATCTTTGCCTTCTTCGCCGCTACCCGCGTGCAGGCCGGTTTCCTCGCCCTGGATGGAGTGGTTCGGGTAGGCCTTGCGCAGGGCGTTGACGATGCTCTGCTCGGCGGCGCGATCGACTTCGGAAACGTAGTCCTTGGCCTCTTTCTCATCGACCTTGATGCTATCCAGGCGTTCGATGGAGCGGAAAATCAGTTCACTGGCGCTGCGAGCGGCGCGCAGGGCGATATTCAGCATAGGCTGCATGGGCGGGTCACCTGGAGATGTTAAAGAAGAAAGCCGATCATTCTAGCAGAAAACTTTGGCGGCAGAAGTGTCACATTTGCTTTCATGGCGTTACGTCTGTCGGTTCTGTAAGATCGAAGGCCCTGATTCCTGCATCTGTGAGCACAACACCTTGCTGCAAAATATTCGTGTTGTTCTGGTCAATACCAGCCACCCCGGCAACATCGGCGGCGCTGCGCGTGCCATGAAAAACATGGGCTTGTCGCGTCTGGTGCTGGTGCAGCCGAAAGAATTCCCCGCCGTGGATGCCAGTGCCCGTGCTTCGGGCGCCGACGATGTGCTGGATAACGCCCAGGTGGTCGACAGCCTCGAACAGGCGCTGGTCGGCTGCAACCTGGTGATGGGCACCAGCGCCCGCGAGCGCAGCATTCCCTGGCCGTTGATCGGCCCGCGTGAATGCGGTGCCAAGGCGGTGGAGCATGCCAATGGCGGCGAGGAAATCGCCCTGGTGTTCGGGCGCGAGCACGCCGGCCTGACCAACGAAGAACTGCAGCGATGTCACTTCCACGTGCACATTCCCTCCAACCCCGACTTCAGCTCGCTGAACCTGGCGGCTGCCGTGCAGGTGCTCTCCTACGAGGTGCGCATGGCCTGGCTGGCTGCCGGTGAAGCACCGGGCAAAGTCGAGAAGGTTGACGCCGCTGAGCTGGCGACCATGGATGAAATGGAGCTGTTCTACGACCACCTGGAGAAAACCCTGGTGGGCATCGGCTTCCTCGACCCCGAAAAGCCCAAGCACCTGATGCCGCGCCTGCGCCGGCTGTATGGGCGGGTGGCGGTCGAGCGTTCGGAAATGAGCATTTTGCGCGGCATCCTCACCGAGACCCAGAAGGTGGTTCGGGGCGAGCCGCATAAACGGAAGGACTGACAGATGTTCGAACGTCTGCGTGAAGATATTCAAAGCGTATTCCACCGTGACCCGGCTGCACGCAATGCCTTCGAGGTGCTCACTTGCTACCCCGGCATGCATGCCATCTGGCTGCACCGCCTGGGCAATGCGCTGTGGAGGCGTGATTTCAAATGGTTGGCCCGGCTGGTGTCGAACTTCGGTCGCTGGCTGACCGGTATCGAAATCCACCCCGGCGCCACCATTGGCCGGCGCTTTTTCATCGACCACGGTATGGGCATCGTCATTGGCGAAACCGCCGAGATCGGTGATGACGTCACCCTGTACCAGGGGGTGACGCTCGGTGGCACCAGCTGGAACAAGGGCAAGCGCCACCCCACCTTGGAAAACGGCGTGGTGGTAGGGGCCGGTGCCAAGGTGTTGGGGCCTTTCACGGTCGGCGCCGGGGCCAAGATCGGTTCCAATGCGGTGGTTACCAAGGCGGTGCCGGCCGGGGCTACGGCGGTAGGCATTCCGGGGCGGATCATCGTCAAGAGCGAGGACACCGAAGTCGAAGCCAAGCGTAAGGCAATGGCCGAGAAGATCGGCTTTGACGCCTATGGTGTCAGTGGCGACATGCCCGACCCGGTGGCGCGGGCCATCGGCCAGATGCTCGATCATCTGCAGGCCGTCGACGAACGGTTGGAGGGTATGTGTGGCGCGCTGACCAAGATGGGCAGTGACTATTGCGCCAAGGAACTGCCGGCCTTGCCGGAAGACGACTTCACCGAGGTTACCCAGGTGGCCCAGCGCGACACTCAGCCGCATTGATCGCGCCGCACTGAAGTCATGGTGGCATGTGGGGCGTGTGCTCGCGCCCCTCGTCTGCTACAATCGCGCCCGCCTCCCTGATGCAAACCCGACTAAAGCAGTAGGTCTAATAGTTGACTTAAATGCTCGGGAATCGCATACTCGCACACATCCTGAAACTCCCGTGGTACCCAATAGCCATGCGACTGACTACCAAAGGCCGATACGCCGTGACCGCCATGCTCGACCTGGCGTTGCACGCGAAGCATGGGCCGGTGTCTTTGGCCGATATTTCCGAGCGCCAGGGCATTTCCCTCTCTTATCTGGAGCAGCTGTTCGCCAAGCTGCGTCGCAGCAGCCTGGTTTCCAGTGTGCGCGGTCCAGGCGGCGGCTACCAGCTGTCGCGGGGCATGGAAACCATCCAGGTGGCCCAGGTTATCGACGCGGTCAACGAATCGGTCGATGCCACCCGTTGCCAGGGGCTCGGGGACTGCCATGCCGGTGATACCTGCCTGACCCACCACCTGTGGTGCGACCTCAGCCAGCAGATCCATGAATTCCTCAGCGGCATAAGCCTGGCCGACCTCGTCAAGCGCCGTGATGTGCAGGAAGTCGCCCAGCGCCAGGACCTGCGCCGTGTCGCAGGACGAACCGCCCAGCTGGACAAGATTGAGACGTCTGCCGTCGATTGATCCCCTGGGACGACGAGCGACGCCACCGCCTGATAGGAGAGACAAATGAAGTTGCCGATCTACCTTGATTACTCTGCGACCACTCCGGTCGACCCACGCGTGGCCCAGAAGATGGCCGACTGCCTGCTGGTCGACGGGAACTTCGGTAACCCGGCCTCGCGCTCCCACGTCTTTGGCTGGAAGGCCGAAGAAGCGGTGGAGAACGGTCGCCGCCAGGTTGCCGAGCTGATCAACGCCGATCCGCGCGAAATCGTCTGGACCAGCGGTGCCACCGAGTCCGACAACCTCGCGCTCAAAGGTGTCGCGCACTTCTATCAGACCAAGGGCAAGCACATCATTACCTCCAAGATCGAGCACAAGGCGGTCCTGGATACCGCTCGCCAGCTGGAGCGCGAAGGTTTTGAAGTCACTTACCTGGAGCCAGGCGAAGACGGCATCGTTACCCCGGCCATGGTAGAAGCGGTGCTGCGCGACGACACCATCCTGGTCTCGCTGATGCATGTGAACAACGAAGTCGGCTCGATCAACGACATTGCTGCCATCGGTGAACTGACCCGTTCGCGCGGCGTATTGTTCCATGTCGACGCCGCCCAATCGGCCGGCAAGGTCGAAATCGACCTGCAAAAGCTGAAAGTCGACCTGATGTCGTTCTCGGCGCACAAGGTCTATGGCCCGAAAGGCATCGGCGCGCTGTACGTCAGCCGCAAGCCGCGTGTACGTCTTGAAGCCATCATTCACGGCGGCGGTCATGAGCGCGGCATGCGTTCGGGCACCCTGCCGACCCACCAGATCGTCGGCATGGGCGAAGCCTTCGCCATTGCCAAGCAGGAAATGGTTGCAGAAAACGCACGCATCAAGGCCCTGAGCGACCGCTTCTTCAAGCAGGTCTCAAACCTTGAAGAGCTGTACGTCAATGGCAGCCAGACAGCACGTGTACCGCACAACCTGAACCTGAGCTTCAACTACGTCGAAGGCGAATCGCTGCTGATGTCGCTGAAAGACATCGCCGTATCGTCCGGTTCGGCCTGTACCTCCGCGTCGCTCGAGCCGTCCTACGTACTACGTGCTCTGGGCCGCAACGACGAGCTGGCGCACAGCTCGATCCGCTTCTCCTTCGGCCGTTTCACCACCGAAGAAGAAGTCGACTACGCCGCGCAGAAAGTCTGCGAGGCCGTCAACAAACTGCGTGAGCTGTCGCCGCTGTGGGATATGTACAAAGACGGCGTTGACATCTCCAAGATCGAGTGGGCCGCCCACTAAGCAGTCGCCGGCAAGAGCGGCTCCCTGATGAGGAAGGAATTGCACCATGGCATACAGTGAAAAGGTCATCGACCACTACGAAAACCCGCGCAACGTCGGCAAGATGAATGCCGAAGACCCGGATGTCGGCACCGGCATGGTCGGCGCCCCGGCCTGCGGTGACGTGATGCGCCTGCAGATCAAGGTCAACGAGCAGGGCGTTATCGAAGACGCCAAGTTCAAGACCTACGGCTGCGGATCGGCCATCGCGTCCAGTTCCCTCGCCACCGAGTGGATGAAGGGCAAGACCCTGGACGAGGCCGAAACCATCAAGAATACCCAACTGGCCGAAGAGCTGGCGTTGCCGCCGGTCAAGATTCACTGCTCGGTACTCGCCGAAGATGCCATCAAGGCAGCCGTACGCGACTACAAGCAGAAGAAAGGCTTGATCTAAGTCGCCTGTTGCAAGGTAAGGAGTTCTGATGGCTATCAGCATGACAGAAGCCGCCGCCAACCACATTCGCCGCTCCCTCGACGGGCGCGGCAAAGGTGAGGGCATTCGCCTGGGCGTGCGCACCACCGGTTGCTCGGGTCTGGCCTACGTGCTGGAATTCGTCGACGAACTGGCGGACGAAGACCAGGTGTTCGAAAACCATGGCGTCAAGGTGATCATCGATCCCAAGAGCCTGGTCTACCTCGATGGCACCGAACTGGATTTCGTCAAGGAAGGGTTGAACGAAGGCTTCAAGTTCAACAACCCCAACGTGCGCGGTGAGTGTGGCTGCGGCGAAAGCTTCAACGTTTGAGGCTGGCTGTGGGTACTCCTTGTCATTACGCATTGTTTGACCTCCAGCCAAGCTTCCGTCTGGATCTCGACAAGCTGGCCACTCGCTATCGCGAGCTGGCCCGCGAAGTCCATCCTGACCGCTTTGCCGACGCCTCCGAGCGCGAGCAGCGTATAGCGCTGGAAAAATCCGCGGCCCTCAACGACGCTTACCAGACGCTGCGCAGTGCGCCGCGTCGCGCGCGCTACCTGCTGGCCATCAGCGGCCACGAAGTGCCCCAGGAAGTCACGGTCCACGACCCTGACTTCCTGTTGCAGCAGATGCAGTGGCGTGAAGAGCTCGAGGAGTTGCAGGACGAAGCCGACCTTGATGGTGTCGGCGTGTTCAAGAAGCGCCTCAAGGCTGCCCAGGACACGCTGAACGAGGACTTTGCCGCCTGCTGGGATGCCCCAGGCGAGCGCGACAAGGCCGAGCGCCTGATGCGCCGCATGCAGTTCCTCGACAAGCTCGCCCAAGAAGTGCGCCAACTGGAAGAGCGCCTCGACGATTAACCCGGTGTTGCCCGTGATGACACCTAAGGTATTCAGATAAGCATGGCCCTACTGCAGATTGCCGAACCCGGTCAAAGCCCTCAGCCTCACCAGCGTCGCCTGGCGGTGGGGATCGACCTGGGTACCACCAACTCTCTGGTCGCTGCACTGCGTAGCGGCCGCAGCGAGCCCCTGCCCGACGCGCAGGGCAACGTCATTCTGCCGTCCGCGGTGCGCTACCTCGACGGGCGTATCGAAGTGGGGCAGGCTGCGCGTGACGCCGCCTCCAGCGACCCGCTGAACACTGTGCTGTCGGTCAAGCGCCTGATGGGGCGCGGCCTGGCCGACGTCAAGCAACTGGGCGAGCAATTGCCGTACCGCTTCGTTGGCGGTGAGTCGCACATGCCGTTCATCGACACCGTGCAGGGGCCGAAAAGCCCGGTGGAAGTGTCTGCCGACATCCTGAAGGTGTTGCGCGAACGTGCCGAAGCTACCTTGGGTGGCGAGCTGGTAGGCGCGGTGATCACCGTGCCGGCCTATTTCGATGACGCCCAGCGTCAGGCTACCAAAGATGCTGCGCGTCTGGCCGGCCTGAACGTGCTGCGCCTGCTCAACGAACCGACTGCGGCCGCCGTAGCCTACGGCCTGGACCAGAACGCCGAAGGCGTGGTGGCCATCTATGATCTGGGCGGCGGTACTTTCGATATTTCCATCCTGCGCCTGACCGCTGGCGTATTCGAAGTGCTGGCCACCGGGGGTGATACCGCCCTTGGGGGGGATGACTTCGATCACACTATTGCCGGCTGGATCATCGAACAGGCGGGTTTGTCGTCTGACCTCGACCCGGCTACCCAGCGCGCGCTGCTGCAAACCGCTTGCGCCGCCAAGGAGGCCCTGACCGACGCTGACGTGGTCAACGTCAGCCACGGTGCCTGGCACGGTGAGCTGACCCGCAGCGCCTTCGAAGCCATGATCGAACCATTGGTTGCCCGCAGCCTGAAGGCTTGCCGCCGTGCGGTGCGCGACAGTGGTGTTGAGCTGGAAGAGGTCAGCGCCGTAGTCATGGTCGGTGGTTCAACCCGCGTGCCGCGTGTGCGTGAGGCCGTCGGTGCACTGTTCGGGCGCACCCCGCTGACCTCGATCGACCCAGACCAGGTGGTGGCCATCGGTGCCGCCATCCAGGCTGACACCTTGGCCGGCAACCGCCGCGAAGGTGGCGAGCTGCTGCTGCTCGATGTCATCCCGCTGTCGCTTGGTCTTGAGACCATGGGCGGGCTGATGGAGAAGGTGATCCCGCGTAACACCACCATTCCGGTGGCGCGCGCTCAGGAATTCACCACGTACAAAGACGGCCAGTCGGCCATGATGATCCACGTCCTGCAGGGCGAGCGCGAGCTGATCAGTGACTGCCGTTCGCTGGCCCGCTTCGAGCTGCGCGGCATTCCGGCCATGGTTGCCGGTGCTGCGAAAATCCGCGTCACCTTCCAGGTGGATGCCGATGGCCTGCTCAGCGTCGCTGCCCGCGAGCTGGGTTCGGGCGTTGAAGCCAGCATTCAGGTCAAGCCGTCCTACGGCCTGACCGACGGCGAAATCGCCCGCATGCTCAAGGACTCCTTCGAAAACGCCGGTTCCGACAAGCACGCCCGCCAGTTGCGTGAGCATCAGGTAGATGGCGAGCGGCTGCTCGAGGCGGTACAGGGCGCCCTGGACGCCGACGGCGAGCGCCTGCTCAGCAGTGACGAGCGCGACGCCATCGAATTCCAGATGCAAGAACTACGTGATTTGCTGGCCGGCACCGATGGCGCAGCCATCGAGCAACAGACCAAGCGTCTGTCGCAGGTGACCGATGCATTTGCCGCCCGTCGCCTTGATTCGACGGTCAAAGCCGCACTGGCCGGGCGCAACCTGAATGAGATCGAGGAGTAATCGATGCCGCTGGTGACATTCCTGCCGCATGAGAAGTTCTGCCCCGAGGGGCTGACCGTGGAGGTCAAGCCCGGGACCAACATCCTGGAGCTGGCCCACGACCATCACATCGAGATGGAAAGTGCCTGCGGCGGCGTCAAGGCCTGTACCACTTGCCACTGCATCGTGCGCAAGGGCTTCGATTCGCTCGAAGAGGCTGACGAGCTGGAAGAGGACATGCTGGACAAAGCCTGGGGCCTGGAAGCGCAATCGCGCCTTGGTTGCCAGGTTTTCGTCGCTGACGAAGACCTGACCATCGAGATCCCCAAGTATTCGCTCAACCATGCTGCCGAAGCACCGCACTGAGGGCCTGTACATGAGTCTGAAATGGGTTGATGTACTTGAGATCGCAATCCAGCTTGCAGAAAGCAAGCCTGAGGTCGATCCTCGTTATGTGAATTTCGTGGATCTGCACCGCTGGGTGCTGGCGTTGCCTGAGTTCAGCGACGATCCGTCACGCGGCGGTGAGAAAGTGCTCGAGGCAATCCAGGCCGCCTGGATCGACGAAGCCGACTAAGCGTCACTTGCAGGTTAGGCAATCCCCCGGAACCCGCGTATAATTCGCGGGTTTAATTTTTCGTAACACTCATATTCTGGAGTTTTCCATGGCTGTTCAACGTACTTTTTCCATCATCAAGCCTGACGCTGTTGCCAAAAACGTCATCGGCAAGATCACCACTCGCTTCGAAGAAGCCGGCCTGAAAATCGTTGCCTCGAAAATGAAGCAACTGTCCAAAGCCGAAGCCGAAGGCTTCTACGCTGAGCACAGCGAGCGCGGCTTCTTCGGTGACCTGGTTGCCTTCATGACTTCCGGTCCGGTCGTTGTCCAGGTTCTGGAAGGCGAGAACGCCATTGCCAAGAACCGTGAGCTGATGGGTGCTACCAACCCTAAAGAAGCTGCTGCCGGCACCATCCGCGCTGACTTCGCCGAGTCGATCGACGCCAACGCCGTTCACGGTTCGGACTCCGAAGCTGCTGCTGCTCGCGAAATCGCTTACTTCTTCGCTGCTACCGAGGTAACCACTCGCTAAGCGAAAGCTTACGGGTGAGGGTGAATCCATGACGACATCTACTGGCAAAATCAACCTGTTGGGTCTGACCCAGCCGGAAATGGAACAATTCTTCGACTCTATCGGGGAGAAGCGCTTCCGTGCCGGCCAGGTGATGAAATGGATTCACCATTTTGGCGTGTCCGACTTTGCGGCCATGACCAACGTAGGCAAGGTCTTGCGCGAAAAGCTCGAGGCCGTTGCCGAAATACGCCCACCGGAAGTGGTCAGTGAAGACATTTCCGCCGACGGCACCCGTAAATGGGTGATCCGCGTTGCCTCCGGCAGCTGCGTCGAGACCGTCTATATTCCAACCGACGACCGTGGCACCCTGTGCGTATCGTCGCAAGCCGGCTGTGCCCTGGACTGCAGCTTCTGCTCCACCGGCAAGCAAGGCTTCAACAGCAACCTCACTGCCGCCGAAGTGATCGGCCAGGTGTGGCTTGCCAACAAATCCTTCGGGACCGTCCCTGCCAAAGTCGACCGCGCGATTACCAACGTGGTCATGATGGGCATGGGCGAGCCCTTGCTGAACTTCGACAACGTCATTGCCGCCATGAAAATCATGATGGATGACCTTGGCTATGGCATTTCCAAGCGCCGTGTCACCTTGTCCACCTCGGGTGTGGTGCCGATGATCGACGAGCTGGCCAAGCACATCGACGTGTCGCTGGCCCTGTCGCTGCATGCGCCGAACGACGAACTGCGCAACAAGCTGGTACCGATCAACAAGAAGTACCCGCTGAAGATGCTGCTGGAATCGTGCATGGGCTACATGTCCACCCTGGGCGGCAAGCGCGTGCTCACCGTCGAGTACACCCTGCTCAAGGACGTCAACGACCAGCCCGAGCATGCTGCGCAGATGATCGAACTGTTGCGCGATGTACCCTGCAAGATCAACCTGATCCCATTCAACCCGTTCCCGCATTCGGGCTACGAGCGACCGAGCAACAACGCCATTCGTCGCTTCCAGGACCTGCTGCACCACGGCGGCTTCAACGTCACCACCCGTACCACGCGCGGCGACGACATCGACGCTGCCTGTGGCCAGCTGGTCGGCCAGGTCAATGACCGTACTCGCCGCAGTGAGCGCTACATCGCTGTTCGCCAGCTTTCTGCGGACGTCGAACTGCCAGACAGCGCCGCCAGCCACTGACAGGTACCTTGCCCATGAGCCTGCGCGCCGCGCTGTCGATCCTTGCGCTTTCGCTGCTGGCCGGCTGCGTGTCGGGCGGCGCGAGCGACCCCTTGGCCAGCCGCCAGGGCAGGGTGGAGGCGGGGCGGGCTTATGTGCAGCTTGGCTTGGGTTATTTGCAACAAGGGTTGACCGAACAGGCCAAGGCGCCGCTTGGAAAGGCCCTGGCGCTGAATGACCAGGATGTCGATGCGCACGCCGCCCTGGCAGTAGTGTTTCAAGCCGAAGGCGAGCCGGCGCTGGCCGAAGCACACTTTCGCAAGGCCTTGCTGATAAGCCGCGGTGACACGCGAATTCGCAACAATTACGGCAGTTTCCTTTATGCTCAGGGGCGATTTGCCGAAGCCAAGCAGATGTTTCGCCAGGCCAGTGCCGATACCCTGTATCCTGAGCGCTCACGCGTGTACGAAAATCTGGGCCTGACCGTCCTGAAGCTCGAACGCCGCGATCAGGCGCACGCGTATTTGTTGAAAGCGTTACAACTCAACCCGCGGCAACCAAAAGCGTTGCTGGAAATGGCTGAGTTGTCCTACGAAAACAGGCATTATGTGCCGGCCCGGGACTACTACGATCGTTTCAGCCAGTTGAGCGACCACGACGCCCGTAGCCTGCTGCTGGGCAGCCGCCTTGCCAGGGTGTTCGACGAGCAGGGCGCACTGGCCGAATTGGGCCAGCAATTACAACGACTTTATCCCGGTACGCCGGAATACCAGCAATACCTGTCGGAGCAACGATGAACGCCGCGCACCCCGAAGTAGCAGTAGCGCCTGGCCAGAACCCCGGTGAGCTTTTGCGCCTGGCCCGTGAGAAACGGGACTGGTCTCAAGCCGAGGTGGCCCGCAAGCTCAACCTCACTGTCAGTTCGTTGAACCACGTGGAAACCGGCGCCTTCGACAAGCTGCCCGGGCATACTTTCGCTCGTGGCTACATTCGTGCCTACGCCAAGCTGATGGACCTCGACCAGGCCGCCCTGGTAGACGCCTTCGACCGTTACACCGGTACCCACGCCAAAGGCAGCGACGTGCATTCGCTGGGCCGTATCGAAGAGCCTGTGCGTCTGTCGCACAACATCCTGCGCGGCGTCAGCCTGCTGTTGCTGGTGGCTGTGGTCGGTGGTGGCTTTTTCTGGTGGCAGGACCAGGGCAGCCTGCGGGGCAAGGACCTGGCCAAGATTGCCCTGGAGCATGTCGAGGTCGAAAGCGCCGACGGCACCACACAGATTCACCCGCTCGATGAGCCTGAAGACCAGGCCGTTTCCGCTGGCCAGCAAGCTGAAAGTGCGCCGCTGGCGCTGGAGCAGGGCAGTGCCGAGCAGCCTGCTGCCGCTGAACAAGCACCGGTAAGCTCTGAGGCCGCCATTGCCGCAGCGCCTGCTCCAGCACAGCAAGCGCCGGTGCAACCCGCACCTGCTGCTTCGCCTGCACCGGTTACTCCTCCGGTACAGGCCACTGCTGCACCTGCACCTGCACCGGCCGTGGCGGCCGCCGAGCCTGCCGCGGTGCCAGCTGGCAGCGCCAAGGTCGCCATCCAGTTCACCGCCGATTGCTGGACCCAGGTCAGCGACGGCAACGGCAAGGTGCTGTTCAGCGCCATCAAGCGCAAGGGGGACAACCTCGAGCTGACCGGCAAGCCGCCATTCGCGGTACGCCTGGGCTTTGCCCGGGGCGCCCAGGTCAGCTACAACGGCCAGGCCGTCGATGTTGCCCCATTCACCAGTGGCGAGACTGCTCGCCTGAAGTTGGGACAGTAAGTCATGCACGGCGAATCTCCGATCAAACGTCGCGAATCCCGCAAAATCTGGGTTGGCAATGTGCCGATGGGTGGTGATGCGCCCATCGCGGTGCAGAGCATGACCAACACCGACACCAACGATGTCGCTGCTACCGTGGCGCAAATCCAGCGACTGGTCGATGCCGGCGTGGACATCGTGCGTGTCTCGGTGCCGGACATGGACGCCGCCGAAGCGTTTGGCAAGATCAAGCAACGGGTCAGCGTGCCGCTGGTCGCCGACATCCATTTCGACTACAAGATTGCCCTGCGCGTTGCCGAGCTGGGCGTTGATTGCCTGCGGATCAACCCGGGCAACATCGGCCGTGAAGACCGTGTGCGCGCTGTGGTCGATGCCGCCCGCGACCGCGGCATTCCGATTCGTATCGGGGTCAACGCCGGTTCGCTGGAAAAAGACCTGCAGAAGAAGTATGGCGAACCGACCCCGGCCGCACTGGTCGAGTCGGCCCTGCGCCACGTCGAGCATCTCGACCGCCTGGATTTCCAGGACTTCAAGGTCAGCGTCAAGGCCTCGGACGTGTTCATGGCTGTCGAAGCCTACCGTCTGCTGGCCAAGCAGATCGTACAACCGCTGCACCTGGGCATCACTGAAGCCGGTGGCCTGCGTTCGGGGACGGTGAAGTCCGCCGTCGGCCTCGGTATGCTGCTGGCCGAGGGTATTGGCGATACCATTCGCATCTCGCTGGCGGCCGACCCGGTCGAAGAAGTGAAAGTCGGCTACGACATCCTCAAGTCGCTGCATCTGCGTTCGCGTGGCATCAACTTCATCGCCTGCCCGAGCTGCTCGCGGCAGAACTTCGATGTGGTCAAGACCATGAACGAGCTGGAAGGGCGTCTGGAAGACCTGCTGGTGCCGCTGGATGTGGCGGTGATCGGTTGCGTGGTCAACGGCCCGGGTGAAGCCAAGGAGGCCCATGTCGGGTTGACCGGCGGCACGCCGAACCTGATCTACATCGACGGCAAGCCTGCGCAGAAACTGACCAATGACAACCTGGTCGATGAGCTGGAAAAGCTCATCCGCCAGAAAGCGGCCGAAAAGGCCGAAGCTGACGCGGCGCTGATCGTCCGTGGCTGACACACCGAATTCGTAAGGACTTTTCGTGAGCAAATCGCTGCAAGCCATCCGTGGCATGAACGACATCCTGCCAGAACAGTCGCCGCTGTGGCGCTACTTCGAAGGCACCGTGGCCGGGCTGCTGGACACCTACGGGTACAGCCAGATCCGCACGCCGATCGTCGAGTTCACCGAGCTGTTCAAACGCTCGATCGGTGAAGTGACCGACATCGTCGAAAAAGAGATGTACACCTTCGAGGACCGCAACGGTGATTCGCTGACCCTGCGCCCTGAAGGCACCGCGGCCTGCGTGCGAGCGGTGCTCGAGCACGGCATCACCGGCAACGGTCAGGTGCAGAAGCTGTGGTACATCGGCCAGATGTTCCGCCACGAGCGCCCACAGAAGGGCCGCTACCGTCAGTTCCACCAGATTGGCGTGGAAGTGTTCAACCTGGACGGCCCGGACATCGATGCCGAGCTGATCATGCTGACCTGGCGCCTGTGGGGCCTGCTGGGCATTCAGGACGCGGTCAAGCTGGAACTCAACAGCCTGGGCACCAGTGAAGCCCGCGCACGCTACCGTGACGCGCTGGTCGAGTTCCTCTCGGCGCGGCTGGAGCAACTGGACGAAGACAGCCAGCGCCGCCTGAAGAGCAACCCGCTGCGCATCCTCGACAGCAAAGACCAGAACACCCAGGCGGTGTTGGTCGGGGCGCCGAAGCTGGAAGACTACCTGGACGAAGAGTCGCGCGTGCACTTCGAAGGCCTCAAGGCCCGCCTGGACGCAGCCGGTATTCCGTTCGTGATCAACACCAAGCTGGTACGTGGCCTGGACTATTACAGCAAGACCGTGTTCGAGTGGGTAACCGACAAGCTCGGCGCCCAGGGCACGGTGTGCGCGGGTGGCCGTTACGACGGCCTGGTCGAACAGATGGGTGGCAAGCCGACCACTGGCGTTGGTTTCGCCATGGGCATTGAGCGCCTGATCCTGCTGTTGGAAACCTTGGGCAAGGTGCCGGAGTCCATCAGCCGCCAGATCGACGTTTACCTGTGCGCCTTTGGCGAGCAGGCGGAGCTGGCAGGCCTGCGCCTGTCCGAAGGCTTGCGCGACCGTTTGCCGGGCCTGCGCCTGGCTGTCAACGCCGGGGGTGGCAGCTTCAAGAGCCAGTTCAAGAAGGCCGACAAGAGCGGTGCACTGTTCGCCCTGATCCTCGGCGACGACGAGCTGGCCAAGCAAGAGATCGGCTTGAAGCCCCTGCGTGGCCAGGGCGAACAACAGAACATTGCCTGGGATGCTCTTGCAGAGCACCTGGAAACCGCGATCGCGCAGGCGTAACGCGGTTCAACAAGCGAATAGGCGAAAAGGAGTATTGGGGTGTCGAGTACCGATGATGATGACCTGGCAGGGGTCAAGGACTGGTGGAACCGCAACGGCAAGCCGCTGCTGACCGGTGCATTGCTGGCTGGCGTGGTGGTGTTGGGCTGGAATACCTGGCACAAGTACCAGACCAACCAGTCGCAAGGTGCCTCGCAGTTGTATCAGGCGCTGATTGAAACCAGCCTGACACCGACCGGCCAGCCGGACGCCACCAAGGTCGCGGAACTGGCCGGCAAGCTCAAGAGCGAGTTTGGCGGCACCGCTTACGCCCAGTACGGCAGCCTGTTCGTGGCCAAGGTCGCGGTCGACAGCGGCAAGCTCGATGACGCCGCAGCCGAGCTGAAAAGCGTGCTGGATAAACCGGCCGACGTTACCTTGGGCGAGATTTCGCGTCAGCGTCTGGCGCGCGTACTGGCAGCCCAGAACAAGGCCGAGGATGCCCTCAAGTTGCTCGACGGCGACGCCGACAAAGCCTTCCTGGCCAGCCGTGAAGAGTTGAAGGGTGACCTGCTGGTGCAGCTGGGTCGCGCCGACGACGCACACAGCGCTTACGAAAAAGCCAAGGCTGCGCTGTCCGATGACGCGGCGGTCGGTGGCCTGCAATTGAAGCTGGATGACCTGGCTAAAGGGGACGCGTAAGTGATCGGTTGGAAACATGCAGCAGTGCTGACCCTGGCCGTACTGGCCGCAGGTTGCAGCAGCAACAGCAAGAAGGAACTGCCCCCGGCCGAGCTGACCAAGTTCACCGAGGAAGTGGTGCTGAAGAAGCAGTGGAGCCGTTCGATCGGTGACGGCCAGGGTGAAACCTACAACACCCTGGTACCGGCCATCGAGAACGACCGTATCTACGCTTCCGACGTCAACGGCGAAGTCTTCGCCCTCGACCGCATCACGGGTGACGTGGTGTGGAAGAAGGACCTGGAGCTGCAGGTTTCCGGTGCAGTTGGCGTAGGCTATGGCCTGGTCATGCTCGGTACCCTCAAGGGTGAAGTCATTGCTCTGGACTCCAGCACCGGTGAGGAGCGTTGGCGCTCGCGCGTGACCAGCGAAGTGCTGGCCCCACCTGCCAACAACGGTGACGTGGTGGTGGTGCAGACTCAGGACGACCGCCTGATCGGCCTGGATGCCGCCACTGGCGACCGCCGTTGGATCTACGAAAACTCCCCGGCCGTGCTGACGCTGCGTGGCACCGGTGCGCCGATCGCCACCAACCGCCTGGCGGTTGCCGGCCTGTCCACCGGCAAAGTGGTCGCGGTTGACATCAACAACGGTGTGCCGGTGTGGGAAAGCCGCGTGGCCATCCCGAAGGGCCGTTCCGAGCTGGACCGTGTGGTTGATATCGACGGCGGCTTGCTGCTGTCTGGTGGTACCCTGTACGTCAGCACCTACCAGGGCCGTGTAGCGGGCCTGGACCTGGAAAGCGGCCGCGAGCTGTGGCAGCGCGATGCTTCCAGCTATGTGGGTGTCGCCCAGGGCTTCGGTAACGTCTACGTCAGCGAAGCCTCGGGTACCGTGGAAAGTGTGGATGAGCGCTCTTCCAGTGCCCTGTGGAGCAACGACAGCATGGCTCGCCGCCAGTTGACCGCCCCTGAAGTGTTCAGCAGCTACGTGGCTGTGGGTGACTTTGAAGGTTACCTGCACCTGCTGAGCCAGGTGGATGGCCGCTTCGTCGGCCGTGAGCGTATCGACAGCGATGGCCTGCGCGCCCGCCCACTTGTGGTCGGTGACACCATCTATGTCTTCGGCAACAGCGGCAAGCTCGAGGCACTGACCATCCGCTGAAGCTATGCTTGAAGCCTTGGCGGGCTTCAAGCCGCGGCGTAGGACACGCCGCCCAAACTCCGGCCGCTGCCTTGCAGCGGCCTTTGCATTTTCAAGAATTCGAGAGTGGAGAGCCGATGGTTCCCGTAATTGCCCTGGTGGGCCGCCCGAACGTCGGCAAATCCACCATGTTCAACCGCCTGACCAAGACCCGCGATGCCATCGTCGGTGACCTGTCGGGCCTGACCCGTGACCGCCAGTATGGTGATGCCAGCTGGCAGGGTCGTTCCTTCATCCTGATTGACACCGGTGGTATCACCGGTGACGAAGTGGGCATGGACGAAAAAATGGCCGAGCAGTCGCTCATGGCCATCGAAGAAGCCGACTACGTGCTGTTCCTGGTTGATGCCCGAGCGGGCATGACCGCAGCAGACCAGATGATCGCCGAGCACCTGCGCAAGCGGAACAAGGCCGCGATCCTGGTTGCCAACAAGATCGACAACATCGACCCCGACGTTGCCCGCGCCGAATTCTCGCCAATGGGCATGGGCAACGCCATTCCGGTGGCAGGCTCCCAGGGCCGGGGTATCAGCGCCTTGATGGAGGCCGTGCTCGGTCACCTGCCGCGTGATGCCGAAGACGAAGCTCTCGAACAGGACGTTGCTGAAGGTGAGGAAGCCGTGCGCATTCCTGGCCCAAGCGAGAAGGATGGCATCAAGATCGCCATCATCGGCCGCCCGAACGTTGGCAAGTCGACGCTGGTCAACCGCATGCTCGGCGAGGAGCGTGTGGTGGTCTACGACGAGCCGGGTACTACCCGTGACAGTATCTACATCCCGTTCGAGCGTGATGGTGACAAGTACACCTTCATCGACACCGCCGGTGTGCGCAAGCGTGGCAAGATCCACGAGGAAGTCGAGAAGTTCTCGGTGGTGAAGACGCTGCAGGCGATCAAGGACGCCAACGTCGTCATCTTCGTCATGGATGCCCGCGAAGGTGTGGTCGACCATGACCTGAACCTGCTGGGCTTTGCCCTTGAAGCCGGTCGCGCCATCGTCATTGCCCTGAACAAGTGGGATGGCATGGAGCCGGGTGAGCGCGCCTACGTGAAGACCGAGCTGGAGCGTCGGCTGTTCTTCGTCGATTTTGCTGACATCCACTTCATTTCTGCGCTGCATGGCACGGGCGTGGGCAACTTGTACAAGTCGGTGCAGGCTGCGTTCCAGTCCGCGGTCACCCGCTGGCCGACCAGCCGCCTGACGCAGATCCTCGAAGATGCCGTGAGCGAGCACCAGCCGCCGATGGTCAATGGTCGCCGCATCAAGCTGCGCTATGCCCACCTCGGCGGTGCCAACCCGCCGCTCATCGTGATCCACGGCAACCAGACCGACAGCATTCCCAAGTCGTACTCGCGTTACCTGGAAAACACCTATCGCCGGGTGCTCAAACTGGTCGGTACGCCGATTCGTATCGAGTACAAGGGTGGTGAGAACCCGTACGAGGGTAAGAAGAACACCCTTACCGATCGCCAGGTCAACAAGAAACGCCGCCTGATGTCGCACCACAAGAAGGCCGAGAAGAAGCGTCGCGACAAACGCTAAGCAGCGCCATGTGGGGGCGGGCAAGGCTGCCCCCACAGACGCCCTTTGATCCAGAGCAATCCCCCTATTGTTTCAACCTTTTTCCTGACCGCTCGATCCGCTATGCTCGGACTCCACCCCGTGCCGGATATACCCCAGGAAAGAGGGCTCCATGATCCGCAGCAAACTGCCGAATGTCGGCACGACCATCTTCACCACCATGTCCCAGCTCGCCGTGCAGACTGGCGCGCTCAACCTGTCCCAGGGCTTTCCTGACTTCAATGGCCCGCAGGCCCTGCTCGATGCAGTGGGCCGGCACGTGGCTGCCGGGCATAACCAGTATTCGCCGATGACCGGCCTGCCGGCCTTGCGCCAGCAGGTGGCGGCCAAGGTCGAGCGGCTGTATGGGGCCAGGGTGGATGCCGATCAGGAAGTGACTATCACCCCCGGCGCCACCGAGGCTATTTTCTGTGCCATCCAGGCGGTGGTGCATGCCGGTGACGAAGTGATCGTCTTCGACCCCTGCTACGACAGTTACGAGCCGTCCGTGGAGCTGGCCGGTGGTCGCTGTGTACATGTGCAGTTGAGCGACGGCGATTTCCGTATCGACTGGCAGAAATTCAGCGATGCATTGAGCCCGCGCACGCGCATGGTCATCCTCAATTCGCCACACAACCCCAGCGGCGCGTTGATCACCCGCGAAGACCTCGACCAGTTGGCCGCACTTATTGCCGACCGCGATATCTACCTGGTCAGCGATGAAGTGTACGAGCACCTGGTCTACGACGGTGTACGCCACGCCAGTGTGCTGGCCCATGAGCAGTTGTACTCGCGTGCCTTCGTGGTCAGTTCCTTCGGCAAGACGTACCACGTTACCGGCTGGAAGACCGGTTACGTGATCGCGCCGCCTGCCCTGAGCGCCGAGCTGCGCAAAGTGCACCAGTACGTCAACTTCTGTGGCGTGACGCCGCTGCAGTGTGCTTTGGCCGACTTCATGGCCGGGCACCCCGAGCATATTGATGAGTTGCCGGCCTTTTACCAGGCCAAGCGCGATCTGTTTTGCGGTTTGCTGGACGGCTCGCGTTTCAACTTTACCCGCACGACGGGCACTTATTTCCAGCTGGTGGACTATTCGCAAATCCGTCCGGACCTGAACGATGTCGACATGTCGCTGTGGCTGACGCGTGAGCACGGCGTGGCGACCATCCCGGTATCGGTGTTCTACCAGCAACCCATCCCCGAGCAACGCCTGGTGCGCCTGTGCTTTGCCAAACGAGAGGAGACGCTGCGTCAGGCAGCGGAAAGACTATGCGCGATCTGAGTACACTGCCGAACCTGAAAGTCGCCCTGGTGCAAACCACCTTGGCCTGGCACGACCGCGAGGCCAACTATGCGCACTTCGAGGTGCTGCTGGAGCAGGTGGGTGAGGTTGACCTGGTGATCCTGCCGGAAATGTTTACCACCGGTTTTTCGATGCAATCGGAAAGCCTGTGCGAGCCGGAGAACGGTCCGACCTACAAATGGCTGAAGGCACAGGCCAAGAAGCACAACGCGGTGATTACCGGCAGTGTGATCATCCAGGCCGCCGATGGCAGCCACCGCAACCGCCTGTTGTGGGCGCGGCCGGACGGCGAGATTCTGCACTACGACAAGCGCCACCTGTTCCGCATGGCCGGTGAGCACAAACATTACACCCCAGGCGAGCGGCAGGTGCAGTTCGAGGTCAAGGGCTGGCGGATTCGCCCGCTTATCTGCTACGACCTGCGCTTCCCTGTGTGGAGCCGTGACGCCCAGGACACCGACCTGCTGCTGTACACCGCCAACTGGCCGGCCGCGCGTCGCCAGCACTGGAACCGCCTGCTGCCGGCGCGGGGCATCGAAAACCTGTGCTATGTGGCGGCGGTGAACCGAGTGGGCACGGACGGTAAAGGCTTTGCTTATTCTGGTGACAGCCAGGTGCTGGATTTCCAGGGCGAGAGCCTGCTCAGTGCCGGGGAGGCGGACGGGGTGTTCACTGCAGTACTGAGCGCGGCGGAACTGGCGGCGTACCGGGCCAAGTTCCCGGCCAACCTGGATGCCGATACCTTCGAGCTGCACTGACAGCAGGGCCGGCTTCTTCGCGGGCTTGCCCGCGAAAGGGCCGGCCTGCTGGCCAATTTCCACCTGTCGTTCACCATTGCCGCCGCCACCGTATTCGCGGGAAAACCGCGCCTACACACGTATCGGCGGGTCACAGGCCGTTGTGTAGGAGCGGGTTCACCCGCGAAAGGGCCGGCCCTGCTGGCCAATTTCCATCCGACGTTCACCGTTGCCGCCGCCACCGTATTCGCGGGTAAACCCGCTCCTACACACGCATAGGCGGTTGGTCACAGGCCGTTGTGTAGGAGCGGGTTCACCCGCGAAAGGGCCGGCCCTGCTGGCCAATTTTCATGCGACGTTCACCATTGCCGCCGCTACCGTATTCGCGGGTAAACCCGCTCCTACACACGCATAGGCGGTTGGTCACAGGTCGTCGTAGGAGCGGGTTTACCCGCGAAGAGGCCGGCCCTGCTGGCCAATTTCCACCGGCCGTTCACCGTTGCCGCCGCCACCGTATTCGCCGGTAAACCCGCTCCTACACACCGATCAATACACATCCCGCCGATACCGCCCATCCTCGATCAACTGCTGTACAGCAGCTTCACCCAGCATGCCTTTGAGCGCCGCATCCACCCCCGCCGCCATGCCTTGCAGGCTGCCGCAGACATACACGCAAGCCCCGTCGGCCACCCAGCGCTTGAAGTCCTCGGCCTGCTCCAGCATCACGTCCTGCACATACACCTTCTCAGCCTGATCGCGCGAGAACGCCAGGTCCAGCCGTGCCAGGTCACCGTTGTCCAGCCAAGCGTGCAGCTCATCGCCACACAGCAAGTCATGCGCCCGATTACGCTCGCCGAACAACAGCCAGTTGCGCTGCTCACCGGCATTGACCCGCGCGCGCAACAGGCTGCGAAGGCCCGCCAGGCCAGTGCCGTTGCCGATCAGGATCATCGGCGCAGCAGCCTCAGGCAGATGGAAGCCACTGTTACGCCGCAGGCGCAGGCTCAGGGTGCCATTCATTGGCAGGTATTCGGTCAGCCAGCCAGAGCCCAAGCCAAGGCTGCCGTCGGGGTGGCGTTCCTGGCGCACGATCAGCTCCAGCACACCATCGCTGGCGATCGAGGCAATGGAGTACTCGCGGCAACCGATTGGCACCAGTGCATCGACCAGCGCTTGTGGCTGCAAGCCGATCAGGTGGTCGCGGCGCGTCGGCAGTTGGCGGCCAGCGAGTGCCTGGGCAAGGGTTTCGGTCAAGCCATTCACCTGCACCTGGCTGCTGGCGTCCAGTGCCATGCCCTTGAGGAACGCGTCGATCCGTGGCTGCCCATTCAGCGGAAGTACCTCCACCAGGTCGCCGGCTTCCCAGCTCGCAGGTTCTGCAGCTTGCAGGCCAAGCAGGTACACCGGTTGGCCTTGGCTGCCGGGGTTGAGCAGTTTGCGGCGCACCAGCGACCAGTTGGCAAAGGTTGGCGGCTGCCAGGCGGCCACCGGCTGGACGCCCGTCAGTTGCGCCAGTTCCTGCTGCCATTGCTGCAGGGCGGCCTGGTCGGCGTTGTCCACTTCCACCGGGCTGAATGCACTGCTGGCACCGCGCTCCCCCAGCCACGCCTGGAGACGACGAGCGAAACCGCAGAAGTGCGGGTACTGACGATCACCGAGGGCGAGCAGGGCATAGTTGAGGTTATTCAGTGCCCAAGGCTGGCCGAGCACCTTGCGCTCGAAGACGCGAGCGCTGTCGGGCGCTTCGCCGTCGCCGAATGTACTCACCACGAAGAGCGCGCGATGGGCCTGGCGCAGGTCGTTTTCACCCAGCTCGGCAAGGGCGCGCACCTGAACGGGCTGGCCAGCTGCCTGCAGCTGCTCGGCACTCTGCCAGGCCAACTGTTCGGCAAAGCCACTCTGGCTGGCGAAGCCGATCAGCCAGCCGTCGCCAGTGCCGCTGTTGGCGACGTTGCCACGGGCTGCGCGCACCTGACGTTTCTTGCGGCGGCGGTCGAGGTACAGCAGCCAGCCGGTGACGAAGAACAACGGCATGGTGAGGCTGGCGATGGTGACGATGATGCGCCCCGGCAAGCCGAAGTATTCGCCGACGTGCAAGGCGTAAACACTCTGCAGCAACTGCGCCTTGAATGACTTGTCGGTGTAGCGATCGTGCTTCTTAACTTGGCCGGTGGCCGGGTCAAGGACCAGGGTATTGAAGGCACGTGGGTGCGCGGCGTTGTCGAGCAGGTAGAACAGGTTGGCCGGCTGACCGCCAGCAGGTGGCAGGCGCAGGTTGTAGGTGGACAGGCCTGGGCCTGCGGCCTCCTGGAGGTTGGCCCAGATGGCGTCGTAGTCCACCACCAGCGGTGGCGCATTCTTGTCGACTGTTTGCGGCCCGTGCCGGCCACGGCCTTCACCTCGTTTTTGCTGCTGGCCCGCGGCTGGCGCGTCGGCCAGCAGCTTGTTCAGGCCTTCACGGTACCACTCATAGGACCAGAACAGCCCGGTCAGGGCGAACAGAAGATAGAACAGCAGGCACCAGGTGCCGGCAACGGCGTGCAGGTCCCAGTTGAAGGCGCGGCCTTTCTTGGCCCAGTCGAAGGTCAGCCAGGTGCGCCAGTCCAGCGCTTTACGCGGCCAGCGCAGGTAAAGGCCGGACAGGCAGAAGAACACCAGCATCAGGGTGCAGGCCCCGGTGATTTGCCGGCCAGTATCGCCCATGGCGAGGAAGCGGTGCAGCTTGAGCATGAGGTTGAAGAAGCCTTGCCCGGCCGCTTCGCCCTTGAGTTCGCCGGTGTACGGGTCGGCATAGCGCAGCTCGCCACGGCGTTCGCCCGGTGCGGGCATGAAGAAGATCCGTGCAGCGTTGCCTTCGCGCACGTCGACCCACAGCATCGAGACTTTGTCGTGTTGCTGGGCTTCGACCCGCTTAACCAGCTCGGCCGGCGGTAGCACGCCTTCGGCGCGTACTTCTACCTTGAGTACATCGGCATTGAATGCGCGCAGCAGTTCTTCCTGGAACGAGTACAGCGCCCCGGTAATGCCCATCAAGGCCAGCACCAGGCCAGCGGTGATGCCAAAGAACCAGTGCAATTGGAACAGCGTCTTCTTCACCACGTTTCTCACCTTGAGTTGCTGCCGCGACCCGCGCGGCGTGCATTATGCCTTGATACGCAAAAGCCCCGCTCACAGGAATGAACGGGGCCAGGTGGGCTGCTTTTCGTGTTGTCTGTGCGGGCCTCTTCGCGGCTAAGGCCGCTCCTGCACCGGCAACGCAGGAGCGGCTTTGGCCGCGAAAGGGCCCGCACAGGCGCAGCCCTTCAACAGATCAACCCAACCCAGACATCAGAAGTGCACGCTGGTGGTCAGCAGTGCCGTCCGCCCGGCCGCCTGGTTGGCGAAGTGGGTGGAGAAGGCCTTGTCGTAGTACACCTCGTTGGTCAGGTTCTGCACGTTCAGTTGCAGGTCGACGTTCTTGGTCAGCTTGTAGGCGGCCATGGCGTCGTAGCGTACGTAGCTGTCGACCATGGTGGTGTTGGCCACGCTGCCGTACACGTCATCCACGTAGAACGCACCACCGCCAACGGTCAGCTTTGGCGTGATCGAGTAGGTGGTCCACAGGCTGGCGCTGTTGTTTGGCGTGTTCGGCAGCTGGTTGCCGTCGTTGGCCTTGCCCACCGGGCCGCCGTCGATCTGGCGAGCCTGCATGTAGGTGTAGCCGGCGAACACCTGCCACTTGTCGGTCAGCTTGCCGCTGGCCGACAGTTCGATACCCTGCACGCGAGTTTCGCCGACGTTCTCGTAGGTAGTGGTGTCCACCTGAACGCGGGCGTTTTCCTTCTCAGTGCGGAAAAGCGCCGCTGCCAGCGACAAGCGTTCGTCCAGTAAGTCCCACTTGGTACCGATTTCGTAGTTGGTGGTTTCTTCTGGTTCCAGGTCGCTGCCCAGAATATTGCCGCTGCGGTCGGTTGTACCTGGCAGTGAGTTGGTCTCAGTACCTTCGCCGAGCATTGCGCCTGGCGGTGTCGCCGAGGTGGCGTAGGAAATATAGATGCTACCGTTCTCGGCTGGCTTCCACACCAGACCCAGCTGGCCCGTGAAGAATTCGCTTTTGTCGCGACCTTTGGTGGGTACGCCGTTCTTGTTCAAGACGGTTGCGCCGCTGGCGTCGTAGGTGCGGAACTTGGTATCGAAATGGTCGTAACGCAGGCCCATGTTCAGCAGCCATTGGGGTGTGAGCTCCAATGTGTCGAAGACATAGATCGCTCGGGTCTTGCCGCTGGTCTTGGTGCCGGCGTAGTTGCGCGAGACAGTGCCGTCCCAAGTGTCGTCCGGGTTAGGGTCGCTCAGTGAGGTGCAGCTACCACCATTGCCAGGCCCGGTGCAGGTGAGCTTGCTGTTTGGCGTGACGGTGTAGCTCTGGCGGTCGGATTCTTCCTTGGTGAGTTCGATACCGGTCGAGAAGTTGTTTTTGAAACCGCCGACGAAGAACTCGCCGAACAGGTCGGTCTGGTTGGTGGTGGTGGCGGTGTTACCCACGCGGGTGTTGGCACGACGCCATACACCGTTGTTGTTCACGTTGCCGGCACTGTCATCCGGCTGGGTCAGCACGTAGTCTTGCATGCTGTTGCCGTGACGCAGGGTGTTCTTGATGGTCAGCGAGTCGGTCAGGTCGTGCTCGATGGCGAAAGTGGCGATGTCCACGCGGCTCTTGCGGAAGTCGCGACCGGTTAAGCCGTAGAAGTTGTCGCTGTCACCGCCATCGATCGGCTTGCTCGGGTGCGCCGAAGTACGGGCAGCGCTGCCAGTAACGGGGATGCTGTAAGGGATACCCGAATCCGGCAGGTCGTCGCTTTCCAGGTGGTAGTAGTCAAGGTTGACGCGGGTCGGCGTGCCCAGGCCAAAGGCCAGCGACGGGGCGATACCCCAGCGGTCGTAGTTGACCTTGTCGCGGCCGGCGACGTTGCTTTCGTGGGTCATCAGGTTCAGGCGACCGGCAACGGTATCGCTGAACTGGTAGTTGCCATCGAAGGTGTAGCGCTGGGTCTGGTCGCTGCCCCAGGTCCAGGCGCCGTCCAGCGAGTTGCCCAGATGCGCGCGTTTGCTTACCAGGTTGATGGTACCGCCGGCCGCGCCGCGGCCACCGATGGCCGAGTTCGGCCCCTTGGCCACTTCAACGGATTCGATGGCGAAGATTTCGCGGGTTTGGGCGCCAGTGTCACGTACGCCGTCCAGGTAAGTATCGCCCTGGGCGTCGAAGCCGCGGATGAACGGGCGGTCACCTTGTGGGTTGCCGCCTTCGCCAGCGCCGAAAGTAATGCCTGGCACGGTGCGCAGGGCATCCTGCAGGGTCAGGGCGTTGGTGTCCTTGATCACTTGCTGCGGGATCACGGTTATCGAGCGCGGGGTGTCTACCAGCGGCGCGGTGTACTTCTGCGAGGCGGCCTTGTCCACCTTGTAATCGGTGCTGGCTTGTTCAGCCTTGCCGTTGACGCTGGTGGCATCGAGGGTGATGGCGCTGCTGGCGGCCGGATCGGCGGCATAGACCGACGAGGCACTCAGGGCGACACCGATGGCAGACACGATCAGGCGTGGCGAACTCACAGCAGATGGTACGTACTGGCGCATTGCAAAGAACCTTCCCCAAGGTATTGAGGCGGTGGATCTTAATGTAAGCAATTTTGACTAACAATTGAGACTCGTTACCATTCGTGAAGAATTTACAATCTTTACAATTTGTCTTTACGGTTTCATGCCGCTGAAACGTCTTAAGTGGCGAATGGGGCTTGTGTAGCGCAAAAGGGAATCAATATCATTGCGCCTTTACATTTCCTAACGGTGCCGTTGCCATGCTGCTTCACATCCCAGGCCTGTTCGACGCTGATGAACTGGCCCGTATCTGCGAGGCGCTGGAGCGGGCCGACTGGGCCGATGGCAAGGTTACGGCGGGTTATCAGTCGGCCAAGGCCAAGCACAACCTGCAGTTGCCGGAAGGTCATGCGCTGGCCAAGGAAATCGGCAGTGCGCTGATCGACCGCCTGTGGAAAACCCCACGCTTCATGTCGGCAGCCTTGCCGCACAAGGTGTTCCCGCCGCTGATCAACTGCTACCGCGAAGGCGGCAACTTCGGTTTCCACATCGACAACGCCCTGCGCCAGCCCAAGGGCAGCCCGGAGCGGGTGCGTACCGACCTGTCTTCCACGCTGTTCCTCAGTGACCCGGAAAGCTACGACGGCGGTGAGCTGGTGATCCAGGACACCTATGGCGTGCAGCAGGTCAAGCTGGCCGCCGGTGACATGGTGCTGTACCCCGGCACAAGCCTGCACAAGGTCAACCCAGTGACCCGTGGCCAACGCTATGCCGCGTTCTTCTGGACCCAGAGCCTGGTGCGCGATGACAGCCAGCGGGCGCTGCTGTTCGAGATGGACAACGCCATCCAGCAACTGACCGCCGATGTGCCGGACCATCCTTCGCTGTTGCAGCTGACGGGCACCTACCATAACTTGCTGCGCCGCTGGGCTGAGGTCTGAGTCGTGTCCTACTTGCTGCGACGTGAGGAAGTGGTGGATGTGGCCGGCTTGCAGGCCATGCTCGAGGAAACCCCCGGCAAGGCCGCCCAGGCGATTCTGGCGGCAGCGGGGCAGGGCGTGGTCGAGGCGCAGTTGCTGCTGGGGCAGATCCTGCTGGATGGGCGTGGCATCCAGCAGGATGCCACGGTTGCCCGGCGTTGGTTCGGTATCGCTGCACAGGGTGGCAGTGCCATGGCGCACAACATGCTCGGGCGTTGCCTGGAGCATGGCTGGGGCGGCGAGGTGAGTTTGGCGCAGGCGGCCGTTCACTATGCCCGTGCGGCCGATTCGGGTTTGGACTGGGGCCTGTATAACCTGGGCAACCTTCTGGCGACCGGGCGTGGGGTGCCGGCCAATCAGGCGCAGGCACTGATGTGCTACGAGAAGGCTGCGCAGCTGGGGCATGCCAAATCGATGAACCTGTATGGGCGTTACCTGGAGCAGGGCATTGCCACGGCACCCAGCCCGGCGCGGGCGGTGCGCTGGTATCGGCGTTCGGCCGAGGCGGGGGATTTTCGTGGGATGTTCAGCCTGGCGCTGGTGCTGGTCGAGCGTGGGCAGTTGGCCGAGGCAGGGCAGTGGCTGGAGCAGGCCCGGGTTGCGGGGAACATGAATTTCCTGCGTGCTGCGTTGGTAACCCTGCAGGGTGCGGGGCCGGTGTTGATGGCCTTTGCGGCGCGGTATGCCGAGGAGATCGATCGGCGTGGTGAGTGAGGTTGACTGTGCCGGCCAATTTCCACTGGCCGTTCACTGTTGCCGCCGCCACCGTATTCGCGGGTAAACCCGCGCCTACACACGCATCGCTGGTTGGGCGCAGGCCGTTGTACGGTTTACCCACCAAGAGGCCAGCATCGACAGCACGCACATGAAAACGGGGCCTTTCGGCCCCGTTGTGCATTACAGGTAGTAAGCCTTCAGCGGCGGGAAGCCGTTGAATTCCACTGCGCTGTAGCTGGTGGTGTAGGCGCCGGTCGACAGCCAGTACAGGCGGTCACCGATGGCCAGGTTCAGCGGCAGCCCGTACTTGTAGTTCTCGTACATGATGTCGGCGCTGTCGCAGGTCGGGCCGGCGATGACCACTTCTTCGGCTTCGCCTTTCTTCTCGGTCCAGATCGGGAACTTGATGGCTTCGTCCATGGTTTCGATCAGGCCGGAGAACTTGCCCACGTCGGTGTAGATCCAGCGCTCGACGGCGGTACGCGACTTACGTGCGACCAGCACCACTTCGCTGACCAGGATGCCGGCGTTGGCGATCAGCGAACGGCCGGGCTCGAGGATGATTTCCGGCAGTTCGTCACCGAAGTCTTCCTTGAGGAAACGGATGATTTCTTCGGCGTAGGTTTCCAGGCTGTTGGTACGGGTGATGTAGTTGGCCGGGAAGCCACCACCCATGTTGATCAGCTTCAGTTCGATGCCGTCTTCTTCTTTCAGGCGTTCGAAGATTACCTTGACCTTGGCGATGGCGGCGTCCCACACGCTGATGTCGCGTTGCTGCGAGCCCACGTGGAAGGAGATGCCATAAGGCACCAGGCCCAGGTCGCGGGCGAGGATCAGCAGGTCCATGGCCATGTCGGTCTGGCAGCCGAACTTGCGGGACAGCGGCCAGTCGGCAGTGGTGGAGCCTTCAGTCAGAATACGCACATACACTTTCGAGCCCGGTGCGGCCTTGGCGATGTTGCGCAGGTCGGCTTCCGAGTCGGTGGCGTACAGGCGCACGCCCTTCTCGTAGAAGTAGCGGATGTCCTTGGACTTCTTGATGGTGTTGCCGTAGCTGATGCGGTCGGCGCTGACACCGCGGCCCATCACTTTGTCCAGCTCGTAGATCGAGGCGATGTCGAAGCTCGAACCTTTCTCTTTGAGCAGGTCGATGATTTCAACGGCCGGGTTGGCCTTGACCGCGTAGTAAACCTTGGCAAATTCGAAACCGGCGCGCAGGTCGTCGTACGCCTGGCTGATCATCTGGGTGTCGATGAGTACGAACGGGGTTTCCTGCTTGTCAGCGAACGCCTTCATTTTCTGGAAGGTTTCACGCGCGAAATAGTCTTCGACCTGGATCGACATGCTCAGGGACTCCATGGGCAAACTGAAAGATTAAGTGGCTGCAAACTGAACGTCCTCCGTATCCCCACTTTGGTTCGCCTACTCAGTACTTGAGCCGGATGGATCGTTTCCAGCATGGACGTTCGGCGCGCACTTTAGGGCGTGAAGAATGCAGAATCAACAGGCAATCCGGGCGTGATCGACGTGGATCGACGACCAGCCATTTGAATAACCGACTCGTGTGACCGGCTGATGTTCCCTGCGATCTTTCAAGCGTAAAAAATTGTGGAATGGAGCGTGTTGGGCCCTTCGCGGGCAAGCCCGCTCCTACAGGGGATACGCGTTCCATGTGGGGGCGGGCTTGCCCGCGAAAGGGCCGGAGGTGTTCATATTTATGGCCACATTTTCCTGGTACCCCCGTACAGGAAATCGCCCATAAATTTTTTGTTACCGACTGGCGGATTTGCTGCTTTTGATGCGAAACATTACTATTCGCACCCTTATCTGCCTCCCTGATGACCCCGACCGTGTCCGGACACAAAGGCTTCCTCGACCACTACCATGAGCTGATCGGCACCTGGACGCGCAAGCTGCGCAGTCGTCAGCAGGCCGAGGATCTCACCCACGATGCCTTTGTCCGGGTACTGGAAACCCCGCGCGAGCAGGTTGAGCAGCCACGCGCCTACCTGCATCAGGCTGCGCGCAACATCGCCGTGGATGGCTTCCGTCGCGAAGACCGCCGCCAGGCCCTGGAGCGGGAAGCCTTCGAAGAAGGCGCAACCGGCAGTGGCGACCCGGAAGCCTACGTGCATGCCCTGGAGCTGGCCGACAGCGTCGAGCGGGCTCTGGCCGAGCTGCCACTCAACTGCCGGCAGGTGTTCATCTGGCAGAAGCTCGAAGGCCTGACCCAGGCCGAGATTGCCGAGCGCATGGGGTTGAGCAAGAACATGGTCGAAAAGTATATGATCCGCACGCTTCGGCACTTGCGTGAGCACCTGGATGTGTCGGCATGAAGAGTCAGGAGGCCTTTTCGATGAAACAGCACGGTACCGATGCCGTCCGCGAGCAGGCGGCCGCATGGTTCGCCCGCGTGCAGGATGCGCCTCGGGATGCCGGGCTGCACAAGCAGTTGCATGCCTGGTTGGCGAGCGACGAGCACCACCGGGAAGAATATGAGCATCTCTGCCGCGTGTGGCAGGCCGCCGACTTCATTCCACGTCAGCACCTGGAGGCGCTGTGCCAGCCAGACCCGGTGCAGCAGCTGCCACGACGGCGTTTCATGCGCCAGGCGTTGGCCGCCAGTGTCGCGGTAGTGGCGCTGGGCCTGGGCTGGGGTGGCTGGCACCACCTGCAACTGAACCATCAAGGCAGCCTGCAGACGGCCTTCAATGAGCGCCGTCAGGTCGAACTGCCGGATGGCTCGCATCTGGAGCTCAATGGCAGCACGCAGGTGCAGGTCAAGTTCAGCGCCGGCCAGCGGCACGTGCGCCTGAACGCCGGTGAAGTGATGTTCAGCGTCGCCCATGACAGTAACCGGCCATTTGTGGTCGACACTGCCCAGGGCAGTGTGATCGTCACAGGTACCCGCTTTGACGTCCGCCTGGACCCAGCCAGCACCCGTGTGGCGGTGGAACAGGGGTCGGTGCGGGTGCAGGGCAAGGGCGACTCGCCGGCGCTACTGACGGCCGGGCAGGGGTCGCATATAGATGCACAGGGCCTGGTCGCCGCACCCTATGCGGTCAACACCGGCGCCATGACCGCATGGCGACAGGACAAGCTGGTGTTCGACAACGCAACCCTCGCCGAAGTAGTGGCCGAAACCTCGCGCTACCGTCGCCAGCCATTGCGGGTCGCCCCTGGGAAAGTCGCCCGGCTGCGCCTGTCCGGTACCTTCAGTACCAACGATACAGACGCTCTGCTGCGGGCCTTGCCGAGCATCCTCCCGGTGGCCATCAAAGCCCATGAAGACGGCTCCAGCGAAATAATCGCCAACTAGATTCAGGTTTTTTTTCACTCGTTCGTCTTCCTCGCCAGCTGCAACTGCCAAGCATTTCCATTTGCACGCGGTTGGCGTTTATTCCGCATTCCAGGATGTTTCGACGACGTGAACAACAACAAACCTCTCCCACGCTTTCGCGCCCTGGCGCTGGCCCTGGCGGTCAGTACTGTGGCCGTTGGCAGCCAGGCCGCAGAGGCCGCTAATGCCCTCCACATCCAGGCCCAGCCGTTGGGTTCGGCGCTGAACCAGCTCGGCCAGCAAACCAGCCTGCAGCTGTTTTTCAGCCCCGAGCTGGTCGCCGGCAAACAGGCCCCGGCGGTATCGGGCAACCTGGCGCCGGTGCAGGCGCTGCAACAGCTGTTGCAAGGCAGCGGGCTCACCTACGAGATGTCCGGGGACACCGTTGTGGTGAAGCCTCTGCCGACTACCCTTGACCTGGGCAGCGGCAGCCTGGAGCTGGCACCCACCGACATCAAGGTGGTCGGTGACTGGCTGGGTGATGCCCAGCAGAGCGTGGTACAGAACCACCCTGGGGCACGCACCGTGGTACGCCGCGAGGCAATGGTGGAGAAGGGCGCAATGAACGTGCGCGACGTGCTGCGCGGCATCCCCGGCGTGCAAGTGCAGGACTCCAACGGGACCGGTGGCAGCGACCTGTCGCTGAACGTGGGCGTACGCGGCCTTACTTCGCGCCTGTCGCCGCGCTCCACGGTACTGATCGATGGCATCCCGGCCGCCTTCGCGCCGTATGGCCAGCCACAGCTGTCGATGGCACCGATTTCTTCTGGCAACCTCGACAGCATCGACGTCGTGCGCGGTGCCGGCTCGGTGCGCTATGGCCCGCAGAACGTGGGCGGCGTGATCAACTTTGTAACCCGGGCGATTCCGGAAAAGGCCTCGGCAGAGCTGTCCACCACCCTGGAGACCTCTCAGCACGGTGGCTGGAAACACACCGAGTCAGCCTTCGTCGGTGGCACGGCCGACAATGGCATGGGCGTGGCGCTGTTGTACACCGGGGTGAATGGCAACGGTTACCGTGAAAGCAACAACGGCAACGACATCGATGACGTAATCCTCAAGATGCATTGGGCGCCAACCGATGTCGATGAGTTCTGGCTCAACTTCCATTATTACGATGGCCGTGCCGACATGCCGGGTGGCCTGACCCAGGCCCAATACGACAGCAACCCGTACCAGTCGCTGCGCGATTACGACTACTTCGCGGGCCGGCGCAAGGATGTGTCGTTCAAATGGCAGCGGCAGCTCGACGATGCCACCCAGTTCGAAGTGCTGACCTACTACACCGACAGCTTCCGCGGCAGCACCATCGCCTCGCGGGACATGAAGACGTTGTCGTCGTACCCGCGCAACTACCACACCTTTGCCATCGAACCCCGTGTGTCGCGCATCTTCTTTGCCGGCCCAACCACCCAGGAAGTCAGTGTCGGTTACCGTTACCTGAAGGAAGCGATGCGCGAACAATCGACTCGCCTGGCGCTGATCGACAACGTGCCGACGGTGACCCCGACTTCCGACGGCCACGTGTTCCAGGACCGCAGTGGCGGCACCGAGGCCAGCGCCTACTACATCGACGACAAGATCGACGTGGGCAACTGGACCATCACCCCTGGCGTGCGCTTCGAACACATCAATACCGACTGGCGCGACCGCCCGGTGCTGGACGCCAACAACCGCCCGGTAGCCGAGAAGAAGCGCAGCATCACCAGCAACGAGCCTTTGCCGGCACTGAGCGTGATGTACCACGTTTCCGATGCCTGGAAGGTGTTCGCCAACTACGAGACTTCGTTCGGTAGCCTGCAGTACTTCCAGCTGGGCCAGGGCGGTTCTGGCAACAGTACGGCCAATGGCCTGGAGCCGGAAAAAGCCAAGACCTACGAAATCGGTACCCGTTATGACAATGGCGGCTTTGCCGGTGAGCTGACGGCGTTCTACATCGACTTCGATGATGAGCTGCAGTACATCAGCAACGACGTGGGCTGGACCAACCTCGGTGCGACCAAGCACCAGGGCATCGAGGCTTCGGTGCGTTATGACCTGGCCGGGCTGGACCCACGCCTGGACGGGCTGTCGGTGAGCGGTGGCTACACCTATACCCGCGCAACCTATGAAGGGGATATCCCGGGGTTCAAGGGCCGTGACCTGCCGTTCTATTCACGCCAGGTGGCCACTGCCGGGGTGCGTTACGCAGTTAACCGCTGGACCTGGAACCTGGACGCCTATGCCCAATCGAAGCAGCGTGCGCCGGGAACCGGGATCAATGCCGATGGCAGCTTCAATGGCGATTACATTACCCAGCCAAGTGCCGACGGGCAGTATGGCGATATTCCGGGTTATGTGACCTGGCATGCCCGCGGTGGGTACGAATTCGGGCCTGAACTGTCCAACCTGAAGCTGGCGGCGGGGGTGAAGAACCTGTTCGACAAGCAGTACTTCACCCGCTCCAGTGACAACAATGCCGGCCTTTACGTGGGTGAGCCGCGGACCTTCTACGTGCAGGCCAGTGTTGGGTTTTGATCGAGACTGCCGGGGCCGCTTTGCGGCCCTTCGCTCGCTCTTGTAGGAGCGGGTTTACCCGCGAAAGGGCCGGGCCTGCTGGCCAATTTTCACCAGTCGTTCACCGTTGCCGCCACCACCGTATTCGCGGGTAAACCCGCTCCTACACATGATCGGTGGTGGACATACATCGGGGATTGAACACAGGCCGTTGTAGGAGCGGGTTTACCCGCGAAGGGGCGCAAAGCGCCCCCGACGATTACGAAACCACCGCCTCGGCCGGCGAAACGATACTGCTCTTCGCCCCCCGCGATCTCCCCGAGCTCAGGTACGCGGCAATCGACTCCTGCGTCACCTCGCCCAAGAACACCTGCTCGGCATCCAGCACTGGCAACCACGCGCGGTTGAACTCGTACATGCGCGACAGCAGGATGCGCAAGTGCTCATCGTGCGACGCGGTGGCATTGAACGGCCGCAGGAAATCGCCACACGTCCCTTGCTGGCGGTGCATGTCGCGCCGGCGCACATAGCCCAGCGCCTTGTTCTGCGCATCGGTCACCACCACGTAGCGGCGGTCGTGCTCATCCAGCAGCTCCAGCGCGTCGCCCACCGGTGTTTCCGGGCTCACCGACGGCGCGTTGTCCGCTGCATCCTCGGCACGCACCAGCAACAGGCGTTTGAGGGTGCTGTCCTGGCCCACAAAGTTGCTGACGAAATCATCCGCCGGGTGCGCCAGCAGGGTATCCGGGTGATCCAGCTGCAACAGCTTGCCGGCACGGAAGATGGCAATCTTGTCGCCCAGCTTGATCGCTTCGTCGATGTCGTGGCTGACCATGATCACGGTCTTGTTCAGCGCCCGCTGCATTTCGAAGAACTCGTTCTGGATCATTTCGCGGTTGATCGGGTCGACCGCGCCGAACGGTTCATCCATCAACAGCACGGGTGCATCTGCTGCCAGGGCGCGAATCACGCCGATACGCTGTTGCTGGCCGCCAGACAGCTCGCGCGGGTAGCGTTGCAGGTACTGCTTGGGTTCGAGCTTGATCATGTGCATCAGCTCGCGAGCCCGCTCGTGGCATTTCTGCTTGTCCCAGCCAAGCAGGCGCGGGACCACGGTAATGTTCTCCTCGATGGTCATGTTGGGGAACAGACCGATCTGCTGGATCACATAGCCGATGTGCCGGCGCAGGGTAACTTCGTCCAGGCCGGTGGTGTCTTCGCCGTTGATGAACACCTGGCCCGAGGTGGGCGTGATCAGGCGGTTGATCATTTTCAGCGTGGTGCTCTTGCCGCAGCCCGACGGGCCGAGGAACACGCAGATTTCCCCTTCATTGACGGTGAGGCTTACCGAGTCGACGGCTTTGACGTCCTTGCCGTTGACGTTGAAGGTTTTGCTGAGGTTCTTCAGTTCGATCATGAGCGCAGTCCTTCTGGAGTCAGGGCACGTTGCAGGGTTTGCAGCAGCAGGTCGGCGATGATCGCCAGCAGGCTGACCAGTACGGCGCCGACCAGCAGCATCGACATGTCGCTGCGGCTGATGGAAGTCAGGATCAGCACGCCGAGGCCGCCGGCGCCGATGGTGGCGGCAATGGTCATGACGCCGATGTTCATCACCACGGCGGTGCGCACACCGGCGAGGATCACCGGTACGGCGATGGGCAGCTCGACCATGCGCAGGCGCTGGCCGAAGGTCATGCCGATGCCACGCGCGGCTTCACGGATACCGGGCTCGACATTGGTCAGGGCCAGGTAGGTGTTGCGCATGATTGGCAGCAGCGAATAAAGAAACACGGCAGTGATCGCCGGCAAGGGGCCCAGCCCCTGGCCGAACTTGGAGTAGAACGGCAGCAGCAGGCCGAACAACGCAATCGAAGGGATGGTCAGCAGCACTGTGGCGCTGGCCTGCAGCGGGCCGGCCACCGCCGGGAAGCGGGTCATCAGGATGCCCAGCGGCACGCCAACGAGGATCGCCAGGCCGACGGCGATGCCGACCAGCATGATGTGCTGCCAGGTCAGTTGCAGCACCTGGGCCCAGTCGAGGTGGGCGAACGTGTCGAGCAGGCTCATGGCTGTACCTCCTTGAGGGGATGCTCTCGCAGGAATGCGGCGGCCACAGCGGTCGGGTTCTGGTGGTCTACGTCAACCTTGGCATTGAGCTGGCGCATGGTCTCGTCATCGAGCTGCTCGGCCAGTGGCTTGAGCAGGGCGACCAGTTGCGGGTTGGCGTCGAGCACGGCCTTGCGCACCACCGGGGCGGCGGTGTAGTCGGGGAAGTAGTGCTTGTCGTCTTCGAGCAGCTTGAGGTTGAACGCGCTCAGGCGACCGTCGGTGGTGTAGACCAGGCCTGCGAACACCTGGTTGTTGTGCATGGCCGTGTAGACCAGGCCCGCGTCCATCTGGCGGATGTTGGCGCGGCCGACCTGCAGGTCGTACATTTCCTTGAGCCCGACCAGGCCGTCGGGGCGGTTGGCGAACTCGGTGTCCAGAGCCACCAGGTGATTACGCTTGCGCTCGTCGCGCAGCACCTGATTGAGGTCGCTGATCGAGTTGATCTGCGGGTAGGCCTCGGCGACTTGCTTCGGCAAGCCGAGGGCATAGGTGTTGCTGAATTTCGACGGGGTCAGCCAGATCAGGTCTTTTTTGGCATCCAGCTCCTTGACCTTGGCGTAGGTGGCCTCGGCGCTGGGCATACGCTCATCAATATGGTTGTAGGACACCAGCGACACCCCGGTGTATTCCCACATCAGGTCGAGCTGGCCGGTTTCCTGGGCCTGGCGAGCGATGCTGCTGCCCAGGCCGGTGGTGACGCGTACGTCAAAGCCGTTGGCGCGCAGGTACTGCGCGGTGATTTCGGCGAGTACGGTCTGTTCGGTGAACACCCGCGCGCCGATGCGCACCAGGGGTTTTTCCGCTGCCTGGGCAACTCCTGCGAACAGCAGGGCCGCGCCCAGCAGCAAGGCGATTCTCTTCTTCATACGTTTCCTATCCTTATTGGGCCAGGCCACGTTCCAGCCAGCGCCTGCTGGAGAAACTCACCGCCGCGTCCAGCACCAGTGCCAGCAGCGCGGTGCAGGCGGCACCCAGCAGCAGCTGCGGCTGGTTGTTCAGGGCGATGCCGGGGAAGATCAGGCTGCCCAGGCTGTTGGCGCCGATCAGGAATGCCAGCGGTGCGGTGCCCACGTTCAACGCCAGGGCCACGCGTACGCCGCCGACGATGATCGGCACGGCGTTGGGCAGTTCCACCTGCCAGAGTTGCTGGCGCGGGGTCATGCCGATGCCGGTAGCGGCTTCCTTGAGCGATGCGGGGACGTTTTTCAGGCCTTCGTAGGTGTTGCGCACGATGGGCAGGAGGGACGCGAGGAACAGTGCGAAGATCGCAGGCCCGGCGCCGATGCCCAGGATACTCAGGGCGATGGCCAGAACGGCCAGAGGGGGGATGGTGTTGCCAACGTTGAAGAACTGCATGAAACGCTCGGCTTTGTCGACCCGGTGCGGTCGACTTAACGCAATGCCGGCGGGGATGCCCACGGCCAGCGCCGCCGCCATCGAAGCCAGCACCAATACCAGGTGCGCTTGCAGGTAGAACCCAAGATCGTCGCGATAACGCGCGATCGTGTCGATGCCGATCCAGTGGACCAGCAGGGCCAGGATGACGAGCACGGCGGCCCATCCCAACAGCCCCTTTCCGTAGCGTTTAGCCACAGGCGGACTCCTTGTGTTGTCGGCGAGCACACTTCTTGGAAGCCGGCCAATCCTGGCGGCGGGTGGTGTGTTCGCGAGTAGCAGCGAGATGCAAGCCGAAGGCTGCGATCAGGCCATGAGCCGAACCCCGTCGGGCCCGAAAATGCTGATGAAACCAGTCCCCAACCGAAGCGGGTTGCAGGGGAGTGGACGTCTCCGTAGGCGTAAAGGTTCCCATCTGAGGCGGCATTTGGCCAGCGTTAATCGCTGGGTGGCAGGATTTTTGGCGAGAAAAAACAGCGGCTTAATACGCTGCAGGCGTTGAAATAACTGCGCTTTGGGCATTTGTCGTGATAAATCGATTGCCTGTTGGATTTCTTTTGTCTGTGCCGGCCTCTTCGCGGGTAAACCCGCTCCTACAGTGACTGCACCGCATCCGAACCCTGTGTCGTACCTGTAGGCGCGGGTTTACCCGCGAAGAGGCCGGCACAGGCGCCATTCATTCGGCAGATTTTGGTCCAGGCCCAACTTCAGGTATGATACTGCCCCTTTCAAATCCCCCAGTCAGGCGATTTCCCATGACCAACCAGGCCGCCGAAGTCGCGAAGCGCCGCACTTTCGCAATCATTTCCCACCCCGACGCCGGTAAGACCACCATCACCGAGAAGCTCCTGCTGATGGGCAAGGCCATTGCCGTCGCCGGTACCGTGAAGTCGCGCAAGTCCGACCGCCATGCCACCTCCGACTGGATGGAAATGGAGAAGCAGCGCGGCATCTCCATCACCACCTCGGTGATGCAGTTCCCGTACCGCGAGCACATGATCAACCTGCTCGACACCCCCGGCCACGAAGACTTTTCGGAAGACACCTACCGCACCCTGACCGCGGTGGACTCGGCGCTGATGGTGCTCGACGGCGGTAAAGGTGTAGAGCCGCGTACCATCGCCCTGATGGACGTGTGCCGCCTGCGCGACACGCCCATCGTCAGCTTCATCAACAAACTCGACCGAGACATCCGCGACCCGATCGAACTGCTCGACGAAATCGAAGCCGTTTTGAAGATCAAGGCCGCGCCAATCACCTGGCCGATCGGTTGCTACCGCGACTTCAAGGGCGTGTACCACCTGACCGGTGACTACATCGTGGTGTACACCCCGGGCCACGGCCACGAGCGCACCGAAGCCAAGATCATCCAGAAGCTGGACTCGGACGAAGCCCGCGCGCACCTGGGCGACCAGTACGATTCGTTCGTCGAGCAACTGGAGCTGGTGCAGGGCGCTTGCCACGAGTTCAACCAGGAAGAGTTCATCAACGGTCAGCTGACCCCGGTGTTCTTCGGTACTGCGCTGGGCAACTTCGGTGTCGACCACGTGCTCGACGCCGTGGTCGACTGGGCGCCGCGTCCGCTTGGCCGTGTGGCCCACGAGCGCACCGTGGAGCCTGTGGAAGAGAAGTTCACCGGCTTCGTGTTCAAGATCCAGGCGAACATGGACCCGAAACACCGCGACCGTATCGCCTTCATGCGCATCTGCTCGGGCAAGTACGAGAAGGGCATGAAGATGCGCCACGTGCGCTTGAACAAAGACCTGCGTATCGGCGATGCGCTGACGTTCTTCTCCTCCGAGCGTGAGCAGCTGGAAGAAGCCTTTGCCGGTGACATCATCGGCCTGCACAACCACGGCACCATCCAGATCGGCGACACCTTCACCGAAGGCGAGGCGCTGGGCTTCACCGGTATTCCGCACTTCGCGCCGGAGCTGTTCCGCCGCGTCCGCCTGAAAGACCCGCTGAAATCCAAGCAACTGCGTCAAGGCCTGCAGCAGCTGGCCGAAGAAGGTGCTACTCAGGTGTTCTTCCCTGAGCGCAGCAACGACATCATCCTGGGTGCGGTCGGTGTGCTGCAGTTCGACGTGGTCGCCAGCCGCCTGAAGGAAGAGTACAAGGTCGAGTGCGCCTACGAGCCTATCACCGTCTGGTCGGCGCGCTGGATCAGCTGCGATGACAAGAAGAAGCTCGAGGAATTCCAGACCAAGGCCATGGAAAACCTGGCCATCGACGGCGGCGGTCACCTGACCTACCTGGCGCCGACCCGGGTCAACCTGGCGCTGATGGAAGAGCGCTGGCCGGACATCAAGTTCCGCGCTACCCGCGAGCACCATTAAGGCCTGAAATCGGGGCTGCTTTGCAGCCCTTCGCGGGCACGCTAGGCGGCCCCATTTCAATTTCCGGCTTTGATACTGGTCCAGATTCGCGTACGAATACGGTCGATCTTCGCCGGCATCGCCTCCAGCGCATACAGCTTGCCCATCACCTCGTCGCTCGGGTAAATCATCGTATTACCCTTCATCGCCGGGTCCACCAGCCCGTCCGCCTTGAGGTTGCCGTTGGCGTACTGGACGTGGTTGCTGATGTTGGCCATCACCTCCGGCTGCAGCAGGTAGTTCATGTAGGCATATCCGGCCTTTTCATCCGGCGCATCGACGGGCATGGCGACCATGTCGAACCACATCGGCGCGCCCTCCTTGGGTATCGAATAGCCCACCTTCACGCCATTGTTCGCCTCATCGGCGCGGTTCTTCGCCTGCAGCACATCCCCCGAGAACCCCACTACCACGCAGATATCGCCGTTGGCCAGGTCGCCCGTGTACTTGGACGAGTGGAAATAGCTGATGTAAGGCCGCACTTTCATCAGCAGGTCCTTGGCCTTCTCGTAGTCCTTGGGGTCTTGGCTGTGATGGGGCAAGCCCAGGTAGTGCAGGGCGATCGGCAGCAGTTCGGGGCCATTGTCCAGCACCGCGACGCCACAGCTTTTCAGCTTGCTCATGTACTCGGGCTTGAAGATCAGGTCCCAGGAGTCCACGGGCGCGTTGTCGCCGAGCACCGCCTTGACCTTGTCGATGTTGTAGCCAATACCGGTACTGCCCCACAGGTACGGGAAGCCGTACTGGTTGCCCGGGTCGTTCACCTCCAGCGCCTTGAGCAGCACCGGGTTGAGGTTGTGCCAGTTAGGCAGCTGGGATTTGTCCAGGCGCTTCAAGGCCTTGCCCTGGATCTGCCGGGCCATGAAATGGTTGGAGGGGAACACCACGTCGTAGCCGGAATTGCCGGTCATCAACTTGCCATCGAGGGTTTCATTACTGTCGTACACGTCATAGGTCGGCACGATGCCGCTGGCTTGCTGGAAGTTCTTCAACGTATCGGGGGCCACGTAGCTGGACCAGTTGTAGATCTTCACCGTTTCAGCGGCGCTGGCCACGCTGGCGGCCAGCATCAGGGGGGCGAGGAGGAAGGTGCGCATGTCGGGTTTACCTTGCTTTGTCTGTTGTTATCGAAGGCAGGCGATCAGCGGATCAGAAAATAAGCACGTAGGTCTTGCGCACGGTCTCCAGGATGTCCCAGGTGCCGGTGCTGTTGGCCGGTAGCATCAATGCGTCTCCGGCTTCTATGACCAGGGGCTCGCCACCGTCGGGGGTGAACGTGCAGCGGCCCTTGATGAAATGACAGAACTCCTGTTGCACGATCTGCCGCCGCCAGCGCCCTGGGGTGCATTCCCAGATGCCGGTTTCAACGCCATCGCTGCGCTCCACGCAGGTGACTGACGTGACTGCCACGGGTTCGCCGAGCGGTACCGCGACCGGGTTGGAGCTGTCGAGCACGGCAAATTCGGTGTTCTTGAACTGGGTGATGCTCATGACCGGTGGATCCTGTACGAGTGAAAAGGGAAGTCAGTGCATGAAGCCTTCCATGAAGTCCGCAACCGAGATGGCCAGGCGCCGCCTCCACGGCGCACTGGCGGGGTTGGCGAGGGTCCGGTCCTCATGGACGAAGCTCTGGATGATCGCGTTGTAGCCCAGCCAGCGGCAGGGCTCGGGAGGCCAGCTGGCCAGGCTCGATAGCGGGCGGTTGTCGAGCACCCAGGGTTGCGCCGTCAGTTCGTTGCGCTGGTTGAGGATCAGCGCCGCCAGGGTGCGCCCACCCAGGTTGGTAGCCCCGACGCCTTCGCCGCCGTAGCCGCCGGCAAGGGCGATGCCGCGCTGGCGGTCGCAAAGCATGTGTGGGCGGAAGCGTCTCGCCATGCCGAGGTTGCCGCCCCAGGTATGAGTGATGCGTACCTGTTTGAGCTGCGGGAACAGTTCGCCGAACAGGTAGCGGCGCAGTTCGACTTCGTGTTCGTCGAGGTTGAAGTTCTCGCGCAGACGCCCACCGAAGCGGTAGCCACCGCGAGCACCGAAGACCAGGCGGTTGTCGGCGGTGCGCTGGCCGTAGGTGACCTGGCGGCTGCTTTCACTGAAGGCTTGGCCCTTGCTCAGGCCAATTTGCTCCCAGGTGGCCTCTGGCAGCGGCTCGGTGGCCACCAGCAGGCTCTGTACTGGCAATTGGTGTTTGCCCAGTGGCGGCAGGCTGGCGGCGTAACCCTCCACGGCAGGCACCATCCACTGGCAGCGAATCTGTGCCAGCGGGGTACGCACCTCGCTCGGCTGCCAGTCGATGGCCGGGGTGTTTTCGTAGATCGATACGCCCAGCGCCTCCACTGCCCGGGCAAGGCCGCGCACCAGCTTGGCTGGCTGGATGGTCGCCGTGTGCGGGCTGTAGATGGCTCCAAACGCATTGCTGACCCGTAACTGGTTACCCAGCTGCTCGGGGCTCAGCCAGCGGTAGTCGTCCTCGGTCATGCCTTGGCGATACAAGTCGTCGAGGTAGGCGCGCAGGCTGCGTTCCTGCTCCGGGTAGCGCGCCGCGCAATAAAGGACGCCGCCTTTGCGGTAGTCGCAGTCGATGCCTTCGCTTTGCAGCACGCGATGCACTTCATCCGGGATGCCGTGCAGCAGGTCGATGCTGGCGCGGCGCTGTTGCGGCGAGAGGGTGCCGAGCAGGCGGTCTTCGCCGAGCAGGTTGCCCATCAGCCAGCCCCCATTACGACCGGAGGCGCCGAAGCCGGCGATTTGGGCTTCGATCACCGCAATGTTCAGCTGGGGGGCCTGGCGCTTGAGGTAGTACGCGGTCCAAAGGCCTGTATAGCCGGCACCGATGATGCAGACGTCAACGTCGAGGTCATTGCGCAGTGCCGGGCGCGCGCACAGCGACTCGTCGAGCTGGTCCATCCACAGGCTGAGCGTGCGCAGGGGTTGCATCGGGTTCGGCTCCACATCCGTCAAGGTCTGTGGGCGATGCTAGTGGTGTCAGTGGGCGGCTGTCTTACGTGCGTGCACGCAGGGAAATTTGCTTCAGGTAGGCCTTGGGCGTGAGCCCGGTGTGTTCGCGGAAGCACTTGTAGAACGCCGACAGCGAGTTGAAACCGGCGTTGTATGCCAGGTCGTCGATCGGCGTTTCGACGCTGTCGTCGTCGAGGCAGGCCATCAGGTGCTGCAGCCGCGCCTGGTTGACGTAGCGGTAGAAGCTTTGCCCGAGCACCTGGTTAAGCAGGTAGGAAATCTGGTTGCGGCTGTACCCGCTGGCTTCCGCTACTTGCTGCAGGTCCAGTTCCGGGTCGAGGTAGGGGCGTTGACGCTGGAAGTAATGCTCCAGGTCCTGGGCCATGGTCGACAACTGCCGAGGCGACAGGCCCAGGCGGCTGGTGGCCGGGCGCGGGCCGCTGCTGACCAGGCCATTGCCATGCTGGCGTACCAGCGTGGCGTACTCGTTGACCCGCCAGATCAGGCCGTCCCTGACGGTGATCGCCTCGCTGGACTGGAACGCCACAAGGCCGTCGCCGCCCTGGACCGTGACCTGATACTGGATGAATGCGGTGCAGCCATCGACGCGGATGCGGTCGCTGTGGACGATGTCCTCGCCGGCTTCATGGGGCAGGCAGGCGCGTACGTAATCGCGCAGTTCCTGGTGGCCGAGCACGCGGTTCTGAAAGAAGTCGTGGTACTGGATATCGGGGTGGTAGAGCGCCATGACACCGTCGAGGTCGCGGTGCTTCCAGCAGAGGTGGTAGCGCAGCACGATTTCGGCGGTAAGCGGGGTTTGCTCGGGGCCGTCGGGGAGGGTGATGGCGATCATGGGTGGATAGTGCATTGCAGAACACCCAGGTGCAAGGGCGTGGATCCTGCATATTGCACGGTTTGCTCAGGCGGCTTGGAGGGTAAGCCGTTGATTCTTATGAATGTAGTTTTTTGATACAACTGGCATGGCGGCTGCACCTTTCTTGTCACCATCGAACAAGGAGAAAGGCCATGCGCTCGATACTGCTTTGGATGATTGGGGTGCCGATTCCGGTGATCATTCTCATCTGGTTCTTTATGCATTGAGATTTTGGGGGCCGCGCTTTGCGGCCCTTTTGCTACAACTCTTCGCTACAAAAGGCATGTGCAAGGTAGGCAGGCGCGAACATAGTCGAATCCCCAGATTTTGTAGGTTTGGAGAAAACCGCACCCACAGGTAACGTCGCAGAATGCCCTGGGCAAAGCCCTCAGTTATCTGGCCAGCAACTGGTACTAGGTGAGGGTTTCCACCGCTTTGTTGTTCGCCACCCGCTTGATGTCGGTCAGGCGACCCAGCGGGTTGTCGTAATTCAGGCGCACGTGGGTGCAGCCGGTGGCGCTGAAGTCGGTCAGTTTGCCGTCGGACGTTGTAGGCTTACCGCTGTTAAACTCAAGCGAACAACCAAGGTGACCCCGGGCACTTAGCATTAGTCATCCGAAAATGCCATTAGAAAATACAAGCTCACATATCATCCCGACCTTCAACAAAGCAAATACCAATCACAGCCTTATCCTGAAGCGACTCAGCTGCCCGATTCGACACTACGATGCGCGACATGCTTTCCAATGCGCGAAAAATTGAATGAGTTGGTTCGATATCCTGCAGAACGATCCTACTGAATCTTTTAGGCCCGTCAGGCAATGATTTTATTAAGGGTTTATAAATGCACCTTTCCATATCAAAAGCGCTTTCTGATGCTAAATAGTTCACTGCGTAATAATCATTATACACATCACCATTGATCACAATACATGCAGGTACAAACTGAATCTCACCTTCAAGCCCCATGCCAAGAAAAATATTGAAAAGCCTAGACGTTATAATGTCAGGCCCATCACTAAAAAGATAGTCATACTTCCTAAACGCACTCAAGCCGACCTTTTGCTTGAGTGAAAGCTGAACTGGCAAATCAGAACCCGAAATCAGTTTACACTCTTGAAAGCTCAAGTGATCTATGTTGGTCCCATGATCATAGGAAAGCCAATATTTTTCAGGATAATTATCCACAGGCTCAATCAGTTTCATTAACATGCCACCCCTCTAATTGAGTTTTTATTGAGTTTTATTTTGCCCTTGCGCAAGCCTTGACGATTTTCGCTAATAATATCATCAACAGCTGCCTTATATTGGGCTTGTGTCCATTTTTCCTGACGCCCAATTTTCTCTACCTCATTCAAACTTGCTTTGACATCTCGACTATACCCCGGGTGAGATCCTCTGTGGACTGTTCGCGTAGGATGGAGCTCTTCATGCGTCGGGAGATAAATTATATTATTCAGCGCGTGTATATTCATGCCTGACGCTTTTAAAACAGGATGATCCACTAGCTGCTGTGGGATAATATGGTGTTTTTGGAACCCTTCGATGCCCGGCATGGTGTTATACGTTGCCAGCCCCATTGGGTCGAGCCAGAGAATAGGGCTAGGGGCATATAAATAAAGATTAAATCCTCCTTCAAGCCCAATTGGATCTTGCGTAACGAACCTCCCGCACTCCGGATCATAGTGCCTGAAAGTATTGTAGTGCAGACCTGATTCATCATCAAAGTACTGGCCTTGGAAGCGTATATTTTGCTCAATCTCATCGACTGCAAGATGTTCCAGTGCCCCCCATGACCGATAAGTCGCCTGCCAAACGATCTTGCCGTCGCTGTCCGTCAACTCCAACGGTGTACCAATCTGGTCAGTATGGAAGTAATAGACCTTCTGCCCTTCCCCTTCAACCTGATCAACCCGCGCCAACGGCGCATAGCTACCCGGCTCGTACAGGTACAGGATGCTCTGCCCT
>NZ_BCBP01000039.1:0-85647 GCF_001753955.1 Pseudomonas sp. NBRC 111139 | reverse complement strand
TCCCGCTTTTTTCCCCACGGATCTGCGTGTTTTTGACTTTATGGTTCGCAGTTTTCCACTTAGGGTTGGACGTATTTTTAGATAATGGTTAGCTGTCGATCAGGTTTTGGCCAGTGTTTACGGGGTGAGAACGGAAATTTTTCTAGATAATGATTTTCCCGTTTAGAGAAAATTTTGAGATGCCCCAGTTTTCTCACCGCGACCTGCAGCTACTGAACCCGTCCTTTGACTCGCCGCTGGTTGACGTTCTGGCCGAGCTCGAATTTCTGCGCAGGCTGAGGCTGGAAGGGGACGACGGCTTTTTTCAGACAGAGTCTAGTTCTCAAACCGTTAGGTCGTGCCTAGTCCTAAATCCGCGTTGCTCGTAGGAATCGTCTCGTTAGCTGCTCGAGGCCTCATTTGCCCCTTCTTAGCTGTTAGGTTCTTTCGCTCCTACAGTTCGAAAGGGACTCTGAAATGCGCGTCAGTCTGGATGGGCTTGGCCAAGCAGTAGACGGTGATGTGACCACCACAGGTGCGATTTGCATCGCTACCGGGGAAGGTTACCTCGACGAGGGACGAATGGTCCTGAGGATGGGGGATCCCACCACACCTTGTCCACTTTGCGGGCTGGAAGGAAAGGTCGTCGAAGGGGTGTGGCACTTCATCTCGGATGGCCAGCCAGTCGCGATGGATGGTGCGTTAGTTGATTGCGGTTGCCCAGAGGGTAGCAACCGGGTGGTGGCGCCTATAGGGGAAATGCCCCCGCCGCGGCTGCCGGTTGCCTTACGCACTAGCCTCACACCCGCTGGCCCTGGGAGCTCTAGCGCTTTGGCAGGGGCTTCGCCCGCCATGGTTGGCGGGTTGCCTGGGCAGATGCAGCCGGGATTCTATGTGGTGCCCCGGAGCATGTCGTTCCCGCAGATTCTGTTGGAGCTGGCTAGCCATGATTCAACCTTGCCCATTTCGTACCTGCAACGCCTGAACCCGACTTTCGAGCGGGGGTTCAAGGCAGGGGAAATCTTCGTCATCGGCGATCCGGATAACGGTTATGCCTGCACTCAGGAGGAGGGCCAACTCATGGCGGCCGCCGAGCGCGCGCGACGTTCCTTGGCTGTACTCGATTTTGCCGAGTCAGATTTCATGATGGAGTATCAGGCTGAAATTGCCGGACTGCTTAGTGACGCCAGTCTCTCCATGGGGGTGGGTAAGGACATGATGGACCACGGCCTCCGGCAGCTTCGCAGCACACTTGGCAACATCGAGCGTTTGCATCAGCAAGAATTTCTGCGCCATGGCCATCTGAATAGTCCATCGTTCTTCGCCGAACGACGGCTGTTATTGGAGCAGCTAGATGGTCAGCTGAAGGCGACTTTTCTAAATAAACATCTGAATCTAGGGGCCTACGAGCGGCTGAAGAAAAGCTTGAATATCTCGACCAAGAGCCTTGTGCATCATTGGTCGAAAGCCGGTGGGCCAGGGCAGATTCCTGGGTACGCCACATACTTGGACAAAGTGGCGAAGCTTAGTAAGTACCTTCGGTATGGTGGGCATGTCGGAATTGGCTTAGGTGGTACATCTTCCTATCTGAAAGTCCAAGAGGCCTGCCGTGCAGGGGAAACCGAAGCCTGCAAAAAAATTCGTTTGTCTGAGGCAGGTGCTTTCGCTGGGGGGCTGGCGGGAGGGATCGTGGGTGGCAAGATTGCTGGGATCACTGCGCTCGCTGTATGTGGGGTGTTCTCTGCTGGTACCGCGGGTTTCGGGGCGCCGGTATGTGGCATTGCGCTGGTCGGGGGAGGGGCTTTTGCTGGGAGCATCGCCGGTGCGGAGGGCGGTGAGCAAATGGGCGAGCTGATCTACGAATCACATTATGACTGAGTTCGAGAGTTGGCCCGTGTGGCTGAAGTGGATAATGCTGGCGTGTCCGTTCGTGATCGCGTTGGCCGGTTGTGCGGTCAGTGCATTCATCGCGGGTACAAGAAATTTCACTGTTGCAACCTCGGCTATCCAAAGTCATCCCGGCCTGGAGCAAATGAAACTGTTTTTGGGCACGCGGCGCTTTGGCGCTCGGTGGCTGCTGATAACGTTTCTTTGTGGAATACTCATTTGGCCTGGCGTACATATGCGCCGAGGGCATCTGGACATCGAAGAACTAGAAAACTTCCCTGCAAAACTTAAGTTGGCTCTACAGGTATCCACGTGGCTGACGGCCTTTGGCTTCGCTTGGATGTGGGTGACCTATGGATTCATCAAGGCGTAGCCGTTCCACCCCCCTGTAGGAGCGGGTTTACCCGCGAACGCGGGCGAAGCCCGTGCCATCCACCACCTACCCAACGCAATTAAACATGGTCCTATAACCCAAAGGTTGAATCACATGCACTTCCTGCCTTCCAGGCGCAGCAACGACCTCTAGCCCCCCTCCCGCGCGATGTGAATGCATAATCGGTAGTGTGATGCCGGTTTTATCCGTGCTTAAGCTTTTAATCAGCAAAATATTGCCGATTCCTGCCATGCGCACTATGATAATCAGCATTAAAGTACTGATTAATGGTGTCCCGATGCCGCTCAGACTCACGATCCAGGCTTTCTCCGATGGTGCATGGCGCGATGCAGCGACACTTACGGTTGAGAACCCCGAGCGTGTTGCTGATGGAAGGTGCCTTGTCGCCTACGACGGCGACTACATCATCGCGAACGTTGATCGCATGGAAGATCGTTGCGAACTCGCCCTAAGCGTTAACCTTCCGTTGAACTGGGACCACCATGACGTCAAAGGGTATCCAGCATTCCTCTACGACATCATTCCCTCTGGTGCTGCCAAGGACTCTCTTGAATCCCGCTACGGGCGTCTTAAGCCTGAAGGCGTGGAAATGGGGCTTTACCTTCTGGAACGTTTCACGCCGGCGCCTATTGGGCACCTGCGCATCAAGGAATCGGTGGAAGGCCTTCAGCCGGACCGGAACGAGGCTTTCGCGCGTGCTGAGGTCGTGGACAGGACGAACGAATTTCTTGAGTACGCCTATGAAACCGGCGCGGCGTTGGGCGGTGCTACCGGTGCCAACGGGCAAGCCCCCAAGCTGGTCATGACCGAAGCCCACAACGGTGCTCTCTACGCTGATGCGATGCTCCCCGATGACCAGGCGTGCCGTCACTGGCTGATCAAGTTCGCGCGTAATCGAGGCGGCGAGCGCGACCAAGACATCCTGCGAACAGAGTTTCATTACTACAAGGCGGTTGCTGCCCTCGGCCTTGATACGGTTGCCACTGATGGTTTGGCGCTTGAAGAGGCAGTGAAGCCAAGCCTCTGGATGCCACGATTTGATCGCCGAGTAGTGGATGGCGTGGTGGAGCGTATACCGCTGGAGTCGGTGTACTCGATCTGCGGCATTACCGGCTACGCGCATCCGATGGCGCATGCCGAAGTGGTTCACCGCCTGGTAGGTCTATGGATCGATAACGGCCAGCAGGATGAGGTGGACGACCTGGTGTTCGAGTATGTGCGGCGCGATCTGCTGAACCGCATTCTAGGGAACACCGATAACCACGGCCGCAACACCTCCATCATGCGTGTGGGTGGGAAGTTTCGTTTGGCGCCAATCTATGACCTCGCGCCAATGATCCTGGATGAAGAGGGCATCACACGGACGACGAAGTGGGCGGCGGAGCGCAAGGGGTCTTCCAATTGGCGCGATAACTGCGCTGAGCTGGTTGGTTACACCGATCCCGATGTCCTGCTGCAACGGTTGATGAATGCGGCTGAGGCATTCCGGGCGTTGCCCGATTTGCTGACCGATGCGCCCGAATCGATGCGCAATGCCGCCTCTCTACCCGTGAATAACCTGGACAAGCGACTCGTGGAGTGGGGACTGCGATGAAAAAACTACAGCCTGAAGAGCGCGCCCAGCTCGTAGAGGATATCGTCAAGCGCAACGCGGAGGGGCTCGATCCAATTGGGGCATCCATCCGCCGTCTACGGCTCGAAGTCACCGGGCTTGACCAAGAGACCTTCGCGGCCATGTGCAAGATGTCCACGAAAAGCCTGTACGAACTGGAAAGCGGGAAGTCGAATCCGAAGCTCAGCACTTTGGAGGCCGTGCTGCGTCTCTTTGGCGTGCGGATGGGGATGGTGATGACTGCCAAAGATAAGCCCACTGCAACGCTCGTCGGCAACACTGTCGGCCAGTTGAAGGCTGGTGGGCCAATCGCTGTGGCCGCGCCGCTGGCCAGTTCCTATGTAGGGACCGGACCGAAACGAGGGAAAAGCCCTGCAGCAGTCAAAGCGAAGAAGGCAGTGTCGAGGCCGGCATCGTCACGGGCACGGAAAAGCAGTCAGGAATAACTACAACTGGGATTCATCAAGCGATTCGGATTATCAGCCGGTTGGCCAGTGAGCAGTGTGGGAAGTTGTTGGAACGCGATGGCCAGGAGTTGGAGGGTTAGGCGAGGGTGTTGATTGGGCCAGGTATCGCATGTTGCGCCTGGCCTAATCTGCTGAAGGTCGCTGAAGGATTATTCCAGTCATATGGGGTATGGGGCTGCTGCGCAGCCCTTCGCAGGCAAGCCAGCTCCTACACGGACCGCATTTATCCTGGGAAGTACATGTGACCTGTGGCAAGCCGTTTTCCTACGGCGCGCGTTGGCTATTCGTACCCCGAGAAACTTGCGAAAACCGCCACCCAGGAATAAAGTCCCTACGTCGCCGAAGCATCGGCGATGCGACCTTGGCCGGTCGGAATCGAAAGGCGCATCAGCGCCCAATCTTCATCGCAGGCGCTTTTTTTGTGCCCGCGATGTTGCGTTATGGCGGTGGTGCGCGGGACACCTTCGGGTGTGCCGGGCTCCTTTCGTCCCGGTCGGCCAACCCGCGTACTGCTGCCACCTTAACTTGCTTGGCCGCGAGCGGTGGCAGTTCCATCACGAAAGGAACTCATGCATGACCACCGTAAACCCGTTACAGATCCGCGTATCCGTTCGCCGCCGTTGTTCTTCGGCCGCCCTGAGTGAGCTCACCGTCGGCAAACCTTTCTTCACCTCCGTCCAATCGGAGGCCCGCCATGTCTGACCAAGAACGCCTCTCCACCATCCAAAGCTACGCCTGGACCCTTGAACTGCTAGGCGAGGCCCTGGTCCAGCACGACGAAATGCTCGAGTGCGAACACAACCCGCGTCTGAGTTTTCGCAACACGGCCGGTATCCATCAGGCGATCCGGATCATCAGCCGGTTGGCCAGTGAGCAGTGTGGGAAGGTAATGGAACGAAGCGAGCAGGATCTGCAGCGTTAGGCCAGATCGTTGCTCGAGGGTGGGGCCAGATTGGGGCTGCTGTGCAGCCCCCGTTGACTCAAGTTCAACCTATGGTGATGGCCGAGTTCAGCAGCAACACCACGATCAAGCCAACCACCGCCACAATGGACTGCACCACCGAGATGGTCTTGGTGGCTTCGCCCATGGTCATGCCAAAGGATTCTTTCACCATCCAGAAGCCTGCATGGTTCGCATAGTTGAAGAACAGCGAGCCGCAGCCGATGGACAAGGCCAGCAAAGGCAGGTTGAGGCTGGGGTCTGCACCTGCCAGCGGCGCCAGCAAGCCGGCAGCCCCTACGATACCGACCGTGGCGGAACCGGTAGACACCGAGAGCAGCATCGCGATCAGCCACCCCAGAATCAGGGGAGGGAAGGCAGATTGCTGGGTCAGGTGCACAATGGCATCGCCTACCTTGGCGCTGGTCAGCATCTCCTGGAAGGCACCGCCACCGGCAATGATCATGATGATCGAGGCAATCGGCTTGAGGCTTTTGCCCAGTGCATCGCGCAGCTGTTCGGCGTCGCCGCCGCGCGCTAGCACCAGGCTGGCGCCGGCGAACAGCACGCCCAGCAGCATGGCGATTAGCGGGTTGCCCAGGAAACTGGCCATTTCCAGCAGCGCATTGCCTTTGGGCAGCAGCATCTCGGCGACGGCATGCACCAGCATCAGGATGGCCGGCAGCAATGCGGCCAGCATGCCGACCATTACTCCGGGGCGGGGTTGGCCATCGGCTTTTTCAGCCAGTGTGAACTGGTCCAGCAATGCCTGATCGGGCCGCGTGTTCATGCGCGGTGAAATGAACATGCCGTACAGCGGGCCGCCCAGGATCATTGCCGGAATGGCGGCAAGGAAGCCATAGAGCATGGTGGGCCCAACCGAGGTCTTGAGCACGGCGATGGCGGTCAGGGGGCCTGGGTGCGGCGGTACCATGCCGTGCATGGCGGCAAGCGCCGAAATGACCGGCACACCTACATACACATACGCCGAGCCTTTGAAGCGCGCCTTGCTTTCCAGTTTGCGCGCCACGCTGAATATCAGCGGCAGCATGATCACCAGGCCGACTTCGAAAAACATGGGGATGCCAATGACGAAGGCAACCAGCATCATGGCCCAAGGGATCATGCGGTCGGAGGTGCGCTTGAGGATGACATCCGCGACCTGTTCCGTGACGCCTGCGTCAGCCAGGATCTTGCCGAGCATCGCACCCAGCGCGATCACCACCCCCACTGCGCCCAGTGTCTTGCCGGCGCCGGTGAGCAGGTGGGAGACGATGCTGCCTGGCGCCATATGCGTCGCGAAGCCCACGCCAATGGACACCACCAGCAAGGCCAGCAGCGGGTGCATCTTAAGGCGCGAAACGATGAGCGCCACCAGCACCAGAACACTGGCCAAGGCTGTCAGTAATAGCTGTATATCTAAGGGAGTCATTCAAGGAGTCTCGGTTGGGCTGGCGCTCGGCTGCACTCAGGGTTTGAAGGCGTGACGGGCGTTTCCACGGGGCATGCCCAGGTGGCTGCCGTTGGGGCTGCTGCTACGTTTTCGAGGAAGGGGACGCGGCTTTGCGCTAGCTGCCGCTCACAGGCGGGCGCCTGGTAACGGAAGATGGGCAGCAGGGAGGTGTGGCGCTGAGGCCGGTGTGCGGCGGTGTGGCGACGGGGCGCTTGGGCAGCATGGTCATCGATTGATTCACCTTGTTGTATGGTCATCTATATGAATCTGGCCAAAGTATTCGCGCTGCCATGGAATACTGTCAAGTGAAGGTAGTCGCATCGTCTTGGGTGGCCATTTAGCCCCGGCAGGCAATACTTCTCTCTATACGCAGGCGTGTTCCTGGTGGCGCGCGCCGCTGGGAGGTGTCTGGTGAACAAATTAACGATTGTGGGTGCCGGCCTGGTCGGCGAGGCGGCGGCGCAGATCATCGCCCGGGATGAGTTGTGCCGTGAGCTGGTGTTGATGGACGTGCAGGGTGAGCTGGCGCAGGGCAAGGCGCTGGACGTTTGGCAGGCGGCTGTGGATTCAGGTTCCGATACCCATGTTCACGGCGGGGCCAAAGCCGAAATGCTGGAGGGGTCCGAGCTGGTGGTGATCACGGCGGGCGTGCCGCGCAAGCCCGGCCAGTCGCGCCAGGATGTATTGAGTACCAACCTGCCAATCCTCGACAGCATCATGGCGGATATCAAGCACCACGCGCCGACAGCGACGGTGCTGGTGGTGTCCAACCCGGTCGATGTGCTCACCTATCGCGCCTGGAGCGTCAGCGGGCTAGGGCGCGACAAGGTCTTCGGGCAGGCGGGGGTGCTGGATACCGCGCGCATGAAGTGCTTCATCGCCGAGCAAACCGGGTTTTCTGCACGGGATATCACGGCGTTGGTGCTGGGCGGGCATGGCGACAGCATGGTGCCGCTGATGCGCTACTGCCAGATTGGCTCGGTGCCGTTGTCGCACTTCCTGTCCAGCGAGCAGATCGAACAGATTGTCGAGCGCACCCGTAAGGGCGGCGGCGAGATTCTGGGGTTGAAGAAGACGGGGAGCGCCTGCGATGCACCGGGCGTGGCCATTGCGCAGATGGTCGATGCGATCGCCAACGGGCGGAACCGTATTTTGCCGGCGGTGGCGATTCTTGAGGGCGAGTATGGGCGAACGGATATCGCCATGGGTGTGCCCTGTGTATTGGCAGAGAAGGGGCTTGCGCGGGTGATCGAGTTGCCGCTGGATGCGCAGGAACAGGCGATGTTCGACCACTCTGCAGATCAGGTGGCGCGGGATATTGCCGAGATGAAAGCTTTGTGAGCGGCAAAGCGGCTTCAGTTGACGCGGTCGATGCAGGAGCGCCCTAGTGGCGCTCCTGCACGTCGTGCCTGCGTAGATGATTCTGCAAGGGCCGTGTGGCAGCCCTCAGCGCTGATAAGCCTTGCCAAAATGCCGTTCCAGCCGCGCCTGCAGCAGTTCCAGCAGTATCGACAGCACCCAGTAGATCACGGCGGCGGTGGTCAGCATTTCCAGGTAGCGATAGCTCGAACGCCCATACGACTGCGCCAGAAACATCACCTCCCAAACCCCCATCACGGAAATCAGCGACGAGTCCTTGAGCATCGAAATGAACTGGTTGGCGGTGGGCGGAATGATCACCCGCATGGCCTGGGGCAGGATGATGTGGCAGAAGATCTGCGGCGTGCGCATGCCCAGCGCCAATGCTGCTTCACGTTGCCCACGGGCCACGCCGAGGATGCCGGCCCGGAAGATCTCGCTCAGGTAGGCCCCGTAGTTCAGCGACAAGGCAATGATGCCGGCGCTGATGGCGCCGGGTACCAGGCCCACCTGCGGCAGCCCCAGGTAGATCAGCAGAATCTGGATCAGCAGCGGTGTGCCACGGAAGAACGAGGTGTAGAAGCTGGCCACACCTACCAGCACCGCGCTGTTGGATAACCGTGCCAGCGCGGCGGCAAAGCCGAGCAGCACGGATACCACCATCGAGCACAGGCACAGGAACAGGGTCAGTGCGGCGCCTTGCAGAAAGCCATTGGGCCCCAGCTTGAAACCGGCCAGGTTGGGAAACTTCTCCAGAATGATGGCGAACTTCAGGTCAAAGCTGAGGAAGAAGGCGACAAACAGCCCGAACAGCGCCAGCCAGGTCAGCAGTAACCGGGTGCGAAAGCCGAACAGGCCGGCGCCCGCTGGCTTTGCCACGGGCTTGGGGGAGGGGGGGAAGGTGCTCATTTGCTGATGTCGGCGCCAATCCATTTCTGCGACAGCTTGGCCAGGGTGCCATCAGCCTTCAGCTCGGCGAACACCTGGCGTACCTTGGCATCCCACTCAGGGTCGCCTTTTTCGATGGCCACCGCGTTGGGCTCTTCATACAGCGGCGCGCCGGCCAGCTTGAAGCGCTTGTCTTGCTGCAGGCGCGGCTGCGCGGTCACCAGGTTGGTAATGATGGCGTCCAGGCGCACGCCAGTGCCCAGGCCCAAGTCCTGGAAGGCGACGTTTTCAGTGTCGTAGGGCGCAGCCTGCACGAAGTCGAACGGGTAATCGATCTTCTGGTCTTCCTTGCCTTCAATGACCAGGTTCTTGTTCAGGTAGCTTTCGTAGCTCGATGCACTGATCGAACCCACCTTGCGGCCTTCCAGGTCTTTGGCGCCATGGATGCGCTCATCCGAGGCATTGACCACGATCACGGCGGGCGATGCGTAGTACTCCACGGGGAAGTCGAACACCTCGGCGCGTGCCTTGCTCGGGGTCATCGAGCAAATGCAGATGTCGTAGCGCCCGCTCCAGCGGCCAGCGGCAATCACGTCCCAGGACGGTGTTTCCAGGCGCAGTTTGACGCCGAGCTTGTCGGCCACTGCCTTGGCCACGTCCACGTCGTAACCGTCGAGCTGGTTGTGGTCATTGAGGAAGGAAAACGGCGGGTAGCTTTCCATCAGCACGTTAACCATTTCCTTGCGCGATTCAACCCGCTCCAACGTGGCGCCAGCAAAGGCTTGGGTGGCAGTTGCGAGCAGTACAAGGCCCGCACCCAGCAGAGAAGAAAATCGCATGTACATACCTGATATGTTGGGCAAATGGGTGATAGGGTATTTAATAGTTATAACCCCAATCCCCATAATGAATTTTATTCATAAGAACCTTCAGAGAAGTTATATGGCAGAGCGAACGATGGTAATTCTGGACGGTGGCATGGGCCGAGAGCTGCAGCGCAGCGGTGCACCGTTTCGCCAGCCCGAGTGGTCGGCGCTGGCGCTGAGCGAGGCGCCGGAGGCGGTCGTGGGCGTGCATGCAGCCTTCATCGATGCGGGTGCGCAGGTCATCACCAGCAACAGCTATGCAGTAGTGCCGTTCCACATCGGTGAAGAACGCTTTGCCGCCGAAGGGCGACAGCTGGCCCATATCGCCGGCCAGCTTGCGCGGCACGCGGCAGATAGCGGCGCGCACCCGGTCAGGGTGGCCGGTTCGCTGCCGCCGCTGTTCGGGTCCTACCGCCCCGACCTGTTCCAGCCCGAGCGTGTGGCAGAGGTGCTGACTCCGTTGCTCCAGGGCCTGGCCCCGCATGTTGACCTGTGGCTGGCCGAAACCCAGAGTTCCGTGGCCGAAGTGCGGGCCATTCATAGCCATTTGCCGGCAGACGGCAGGCCGTTCTGGGTGTCCTTCACCCTGCAGGACGAGGACGTCGACGAGGTTCCGCGCCTGCGCTCCGGTGAACCGGTGGCCGACGCCATCGAAGCCGCAGTCAGCCTGGGGGTGGCTGCGGTGTTGTTCAACTGCAGCCAGCCTGAGGTGATCGGCGCCGCCATTGATGTCGCGCGCTCCGTCATCGAGCGGCACAACGCCGAGATTGCCATTGGTGCCTATGCCAACGCCTTCCCACCGCAGCCCAAAGAAGCCACTGCCAACGATGGCCTGGACGAACTGCGCGAAGACCTCGATCCGCCGGGTTACCTGGCATGGGCCAAGGACTGGCGTGCGCGGGGTGCCAGCATGGTCGGCGGTTGCTGTGGCATCGGCCCGGAGCACATCGCCGAGCTGAAGCGTAACCTGGCCTAAGCGCCCACGTGGCCGGGCGGCTTTTGCAGCGCCCGGCCCGCAGCCATTAAAAAAAACGCCAGTCAGACCCGGATTCCATCGTTTTTCAGGCCCCCGCCATCTCCCTATAGTCCGCTGAAGGCCGATGCTGCATCGGTGTACACAACTCAGCTGGGCGGGAAGCGGATATGAACAACAACGAAAAATTCGAGGGCAATGCTGCGGCCGGTGTGGGGACGCGGGTCGTGTGGAGCGGGGAACAGGTACAGCACCCGTACAACGCCACGCAGACCCCGATCGTGGTCAGCGCCGCTTATGGCTATAACGATATCGATGCCTGGTACGACGTGGCGCAGGGCAAGCAGCCGGGCTTCATCTACAGCCGCATGAGCAACCCAACGGTCGCCACGCTGGAAGCAAAACTGGCCGAACTGGAGCAAGCCGAGTCGGCAGTCGCGTTCAGCAGCGGCATGGCGGCCATCAGTGCCGTGCTGCACACCTTCCTGTCCAACGGCAAACGCGTGGTGTCGACCCGCGACAGCTATGGCGGTACCAACAAGATCTTCGAAGAGTTCCTGCCGCGCATGGGCGTGCAAGTGTGCCTGTGCGATACCTTGGACACTGAAGCGCTGGAGCGCGAGATTGCCGCCGGTTGCGACCTGCTGTACCTGGAAACCCCCACCAACCCGACGCTGAAGGTGCTGGACATTCGTCGGCTGAGCGCCGCTGCGCACAAGGTGGGGGCACTGGTGGTGGCCGACAACACCTTTGCCACCCCACTGAACCAGAACCCGCTGGCGCTGGGCGTGGATGTGGTGGTGCACAGCGCAACCAAGTTTCTGTCCGGGCATGGTGACGTGCTGGGTGGGGTGGTGTGCGGCGCGGAGGCGTTGATGGCCCAGGTGCGGCACTACCGGGAAATCAACGGTGCGGCGCTGGACCCGTTCTCGGCCTACCTGATCATCCGCGGTATCAAGACCCTGGCAGTGCGCCTGCGCCAGCAGCAAGCCAGTGCCATGGCGTTGGCCCTTTACCTGAGCACTGAGCCGTTGGTTGAAGCGGTGAACTACCCAGGTTTGCCGGCGCATGCCGGGCATGCCATTGCCAAGGCGCAAATGCGCGGGTTTGGCGCCATTGTCAGCTTCGTGCTGAAAGGCGGCATGCCGACCGTGGCCCGTTTGCTGCCGCGGCTGAAGTATGCCCACCGGGCCGGCAACCTCGGCGCGGTAGAGACCATCTATGGCCCGGCGCGCACCACCAGCCATGTCGAGAACACTTTGGAGGAGCGCCTGGCGCTGGGCATTTCCGAAGGGCTGGTGCGCATTTCAGTGGGCATCGAGGAAACCGATGACCTGCTGGCGGACCTGGCACAGGCCTGTGCATCGGTGCGTGAGGAACTGGCCGTCGCAAAGGAATTGCACGCTGACGCAGACACCTGCCAGCGCCCGGTGCAGGCCTGAGGCTGGCGCGTAGCACCCACCCGTGCGGTGGGTGCCACTTCATGAAGTCGAACAAAAACAATATGCAAGGCAACTCGATTCGCTCTGCCAAGACGAGGTCGTTGCTACGTCCTTGCCCGCCAACTTTCATGAGTAACCCACAATGTCCGTGCAGACAACCACAACTAGAAATGCCTCGGCGCATACCTTCAAGCAGGATATGCAAACCCGCCACATCGTCATGCTGGCACTGGGCGGTGTGATAGGCACCGGCCTGTTTCTCACGTCGGGCTACACCGTTAACCAGGCCGGCCCGTTGGGCGCGGTCATCGCCTACATACTCGGCGCAATCATGGTGTACCTGGTCATGATGTGCCTGGGCGAGCTGGCGGTACACATGCCGGAAGTCGGCTCGTTCAGCAGTTACGCCACGCGTTACCTCGGCCCGGGCACCGGTTACATGGTGGCCTGGATGTACTGGCTGACCTGGACGGTGGCCATCGGCTCCGAATTCACCGCCGCGGGCATCCTGATGGTGCGCTGGTTCCCCGACACGCCGGTATGGATGTGGAGTGCGCTGTTCGGCGCCGCGGTGTTCATCAGCAATATCATTTCGGTGCGATCGTTCGCCGAAACCGAATTCTGGTTGTCACTGGTCAAGGTGTTGGCCGTCATCGCCTTTCTGGTGGTGGGCGGCGGGGCCATTCTGGGTGGCTTCGAGATCCAGCAGGCGCACAGTGCAGGGCTGGGCAATTTCACCCGTGAAGGGTTGTTCCCCACCGGTTTCTGGTCAATTGCCATGACCCTGCTGGCAGTGGCCTTCGCGTTCTCGGGTACCGAGCTGATCGGTATCGCTGCCGGCGAAACCAAAGACCCGGAAAAGAACGTGCCCAAGGCCATTCGCACCACGGTCCTGCGCCTGGCGCTGTTCTTCATCGGCACCATCTTTGTACTGGCCACCTTGCTGCCGCGTGAACAGGCCGGGGTTATTGAAAGCCCGTTCGTGATGGTCTTTGCGATGATTGGTATCCCGTATGCGGCCGATATCATGAACTTCGTCATCATCACCGCGCTGCTGTCTGCCGCCAACTCCGGCCTCTACGCCGCTTCGCGCATGCTCTGGACCCTTAGCGATCAAGGCAACATGCCCCGCCGTTACGCCACGCTGTCGCGCCGCGGCACACCCTTCAATGCAATCGTGCTGAGCATGGCTGGCGGCATGGCTTCGCTGTTGAGCAGTGTGTTTGCCCCCGACACCATCTACCTGGCGCTGGTGTCGATTTCAGGTTTGGCCGTGGTGGTGGTGTGGATCAGCATTGCGGCCAGCCAGATCGCATTCCGCCGTCATTACATCGCCAGCGGCGGCAAGCTCGAGGACCTCAAGTTCCGGGTGCGTGGCTACCCGTTCGTACCACTGGGGGCCATTTTCTGCTGCGTACTGGCCTGCGTCGGCATTGCCTTCGACCCTGCTCAGCGGGTCGCCCTGTACTTCGGCTTGCCCTTCATTGCCTGGTGCTACCTGGCCTATTGGCTGACGTGCAAGTACCGCAGCCGCCGTACGGCCCCGCTGGAAATCGTCGCCCCAGGTTCCGAGGCCGCCTGAGCAGGTGATACTAGGCCACCGGAACCTAGCCACGAGAAGCCGCCGATGACTCAGAAAACCCTGCCCCCCCTGAACTGGCTGAGAGCCTTCGAAGTGTCGGCGCGTTACTTGAACTTCACCCATGCGGCAGAAGAGCTGCACCTTACCCAAGGGGCCGTGAGCCAACAGATTCGTCACCTGGAAAGCCAATTGGGTGTGGCGCTGTTCAAGCGCCTGCCGCGCGGGCTGGGGCTGACCGAAGAAGGGCAGTCCTACCTTCCGGTGGTGCAGGACGCCATCAGCCGCCTTGCGGTCGGCACCAATGAAATCTTCGGGCAACGCCAACGTCGGCCGCTGAAGGTACGGGGCAGCCTGTCGTTCCTGCACTTCTGGCTGGCCCCGCGGCTGGCCGACTTTCGGCGTTCGCACCCGCAGGTGGACATCCGCTACATCAGCAACCTGTGGGTCAAGGAGCTGGATGCCGAAGATGATCTGGAAATCCGCTGGGGTAGCGGGCAGTGGGCCGGGGTAGAGGCGCAGCGCCTGACCCGCGACATGCTGGTGCCGGTGTGCGCACCCGCGCTGCTGGCCGGTTGCCCGCTGCGCGACCCGCGCGACCTGGCCCGTGTGCCGTTGCTGCATGTGCTGGGTTACGAGGAGGGGTGGGGCTACTGGCTGGAGCGGGTCGGCGCCGATCAGGTCGACTCTTCCAGTGGCCTGCAGTTCGACACGCTGGTGTCGACCCTGCGCATGGCGGAGCTGGGGCTCGGGGTGGCGCTGGCACGCTCGTCGCTGGTCGAGGACCTGCTGCAGGAGGGGCGGCTGGTCGCTCCCTTTGCCCAGCGTATCGAGGCAAGCGAGTCGTTTTTCCTGGTACGCGGCCTGGGTGAAGCGTTGTCCCCCGATGCCCAGGCGTTCAGCCATTGGCTGGTGGCCATGGCGCATCGTTAATTTACGTAGCTATCTGGAGCACCGATGCAGTACACATCCACGCGCGGCAACGAGACACGGGTCGATTTCCGCACGGCATTGCTTTCTGGCCTGGCCGACGATGGCGGGCTTTATGTGCCCATCTCGGTGCCGGTGTTCAGCCCACAGGAAATTGCCAGCTGGTCGTGGTTGCCCTTCGACGAACTGGCCTGGCGGGTGATGGCACCGTTTGTCGGCGATACCCTCGACGAGCCTACCCTCAGGGCGCTGGTCAGCGATAGCTATCGCGGGTTCCGCCACCGCGGCATTGCGCCGTTGCAGCAGCTTGGCCATAACGAATGGATCCTGCAGCTTTTCCATGGGCCTACCCGGTCCTCCAAGGACTTTGCCGCGCAGTTGCAGGCGCGTTTTGTCCGGCACTTTCTGGGGGCGGAGTGCGAGCGGGTCATGCTGGTCGGTGCCAGCAACGGCGATACCGCAGTAGCGGCTATCGAAGCGTTGCGGCATTGCCCGGCAGCAGGCTTGCTGGCGCTATACCCCAGCGCAGGCACGCCCGCCGACCGCGCGGCAGTGATGCGCAGCGCCGCGTCCGACAGCGTAAGCTGTGTGGCCGTGGATGGCAGCTTTGACGATTGCCAGTCGCTGGTGTCGGCGCTGCTGCGTGACTGGCCATGCCCCGGGCTGATTCCGGTCAGCTTCAACTCCACCAACTGGGTCGGTGTGCTGGCGCAGATCGTGTTCTATTTCCATGCGGCGCTGCAGCTCGGTGGCGGGATACGCCCGGTCGGGTTCAGCATCCCCACGGCCAGTTTTGCCGAGATCTACGCGGGGTTCATTGCCCAGAAAATGGGCCTGCCGATCAACCAGATCATCGTCTCCACCAACCGCAACGATGCCTTGCACCGGTTCATCCACTGCAACCGCTACAGCCGTGGTTCAACCAGCCAGACCTTGTCACCGGTCATGGACTTTTCGCTGTTCTCCAACCTGGAGCGCTTCGTCTGGGAACTGTATGACCGCGATGGCGGGGCAACCCGGGCACTGATGGAGCACTTCGAGGCGTGTGGCGAGCTGAGCATCGGCAACCGCCAGTGGTTGCATGCGCGCATGCTGTTCGACTCCTATGCCGTGGACGACGTGCTGATTCGCGAAGAAATTGTCACGCTGTTCCACGAAACGGGCAGCGCAGTAGACCCTCATGCCGCGACAGGGGTATTCGCCGGGCGCCTGCACCGGCGCAACATCGGTGCGCCCATCGTCACGCTGGGGCAGTTTGCCCCCGAAAAGTCTGCCGGGCTGCTGGCGGAGCTGGGGGCCTGGCACGGTGAGGTGCCCGCCGGCGCGGTCGGCACAGCGGGTGATGGGCCGCTGTTGGCAGCTGACGACCTGGCCGGTGTTCATGCCTTGTTGGCCCGGTTGCAGGCTGGGCGATGAAGCGCATCCTCGACCCCCTGGACGAGCGCATTCTCGCCGAGCTCACCGCCAATGCGCGTATTGCCCACGCCGAGTTGGGGTTGAAGGTGAACCTGTCGCGCAATGCGGTACGCCAGCGCATCGAGCGGCTGGAGCGCGACGGCGCCATTCAGGGTTATACCCTGCGCATCGGTGAGGGCAGACGGCCGGCGTCGTTGATCAATGCGGTGATCTTCGTCTACCGCTATGACCGCATGCGCGGTGAGGCGGTACTCGATGCGCTGCGCCAGATCCCCGAGGTGATCCAGTGTGAAGTGCTCAGCGGCGAGTTCGACCTGATGTTGCGCGTCGAGGCCTCCAGCCCGGAGCGGGTGCACCATGTGTGGAAGGAAATCGCTGCCATGCCCGGGGTGGAGAACACGGTGACTTCGTTCGTCCTGGCCGCGGTGGTCTGAACCGCGTCTTTGCATTGGCTAGCACAACGCCGCCTGGGTTCGCGCCCAGGCGGCGTTGTGCGTTTTGCCCTGGCGCAGGTGCGCGCTTTGCACTGGCCAGATTGGCCAATAAATACAGCGGATTGCCATATTCAACTGGCAGTGCACGGCTCTTACGCTAGTCCTCATCGACCCACTGCCTGGACAGGACAGCAAACCATGACCGAATACAAAATTGCACTCGTTGGCTTTGGTGGCGTTAACCGCGCGCTTGCCCAACTGATCGCCGAACGCAATGCGCGCTGGCAGCACGAGTTGGGCTTTGGCCTGAAAATCGTTGGTGTCACCGACTTGTTCCTGGGGTCGGTGATCGACCGCGACGGCCTGGATGCCGCCATGCTGGCCGCGCTGCCGGCCCAGAAGGGCGCGCTGGCGCAAATCCCTCAAGGTTCGGCCGAGGCGTTCAATGAGGCGGTGATCAAGCAATCAGGCGCCGACATCATCGCCGAGGCCACATTCACCAACCCCAAGGACGGTGAGCCGGCGGCAACCTTCTGCCGCTGGGCGCTGGAGGCGGGCAAGCACGTGGTCACCACCAACAAGGGGCCGATTGCCTTGCATGCCCAGGCGCTCAAGGCCTTGGCCAAGGCCAACAATGTGTCGTTCGAATACGAAGGCGCCGTCATGAGCGGCACACCGGTGCTGCGCATGGCGCGCCAGACCCTGGCGGGCGCGGGCCTGGTAGGTTTCGAGGGCATTCTCAACGGTACCTCTAACTATGTGCTCACGCGCATGGAGGAAGGGCTTGGCTTCGACGAGGCGGTGGCCCAGGCACAAGCGCTGGGCTTTGCCGAGGCTGACCCGACCGCCGATGTGGAAGGCCATGACGTACGCCTGAAGGTGGTGATCCTCGCCAATGAGTTGCTCGGCGCCTGTTTGCAGGTGGGTGATGTGGCCTGCAGCGGTATCAGTGCCATCGACAGCGCAGCTATCGAGCGGGCACAGGCGGCGGGCGAGCGCTGGAAGCTGATCGGCAGCGCCCGCCGTGAAGCTGACGGCTCGGTGCGAGCCAGCGTCGAAGCGAAGCTGTTGCCTGGCCATCACCCTTTGGCGGGTATTTCAGGCGCCACCAATGCGCTGGCGTTCGACACCGAGTTGCTGGGGGCTGTAACCGTGTCCGGCCCGGGGGCGGGGCGCATCGAAACGGCTTTTGCCCTGCTGTCGGACATTGTCGCCATTCACACCGCCGGCCATTCGGCCTGAGGAGCAACGTTCATGAGCCTGACTTCCGTATCGCGGGCGCTTGTTCAGCAACCCGCCTTGATCGATGTGTACAACCCCTTCGATGGCAGCCTGGTTGGCAGCGTCGACAACCTCGGTGCAGAAGCGGTGCCTGCCTTGCTCGCCCGTGCCCGTCAGGGGGGGCGTGAAAGTGCGGCGCTGCCCCGGCACCGCCGGGCCGCTATTCTGGAGCACGCCGCTCAGCTCATTGAACGGGATGCGGCAGACTTTGCCGGCCTGATCGTCGATGAAGCGGGCAAGACCCTGCGCCAGGCCGAAAAAGAGGTCAAACGCTGCATCAACACGCTCAAGCTGTCTGCCGAAGAGGCGCGGCGCAACGCCGGTGAGGTGGTGCCTTTCGATGCCTATGAAGGCTCCGAATCGCGTCAGGGCTGGTTCACCCGCGAGCCGTTGGGGTTGATCCTGGCCATTACCCCGTACAACGACCCGCTCAACCTGGTGGCGCACAAGCTGGGGCCAGCACTTGCAGGGGGCAATGCGGTCATTCTGAAACCCTCGGAGTTGGCCCCTCTTTCTGCCCTGAAACTGGTGCAGTACCTGGTGGAGGCAGGGTTGCCGGAGGCCGTCGTCACCGTAGCCACAGGGGGCGCCGAACTGGGCAAGGCGCTGGTGGCTGTGCGTGAGGTGCGCATGGTTTCCTTTACGGGCGGTTTCGCGACGGGCGAAAAGATTGCGCACGGGGCTGGCTTGAAAAAACTTGCCATGGACCTTGGCGGCAACGCCCCGGTGCTGGTGCTCAAGGACTGCGACCTTGAAGCCACGGTCGAGTCGTGTGTGTCGGGCGCGTTCTGGGCCGCCGGGCAGAACTGCATCGGCACCCAGCGCATTCTCGTGGATGCCTCGATCTACGAGGCGTTTCGTGCACGCTTTGTGGCATTGACCCAGGCGATGGTCTGGGGCGATCCGGGCCGGCGCGAAACCGACATGGGGCCGATGATCACCGAAGCGGCTGCACGGCAGATCGAAGCACGCGTCAACCAGGCGCTTGAGGGTGGTGCCCGCCTGCTCTGCGGCCACCAGCGTCAGGGTGCGGTCTATGCGCCGACAGTGCTCGAAAGCGTTGACCCCGTCAGCCGGCTGTGGCTCGAAGAGGTTTTTGCGCCGGTGGTGATGCTGGCGCCCTTCGAGACTGTAGAGCAGGCGATAGCGCTGGCCAATGCCCCGGAGTACAGCTTGCATGCCGGTGTGTTCACCCGCGACCTGTCGCTGGCGTTGAGCCTGGCCCGGCGTATCGAGGCCGGCGGTGTAATGATCAACGACTCTTCCGACTACCGCTTCGATGCCATGCCATTTGGTGGGGCCAAGTATGGGAGTCTTGGGCGTGAGGGGGTGCGGTTCGCCTACGAGGACATGACCCAACCCAAAGTCGTCTGTTTCAACCAGATGGGTTGAGGGGGAGGGCACCTCGATGATCACTCGCTACGGATCAAGCGCGCGGATGTCACTGGCGGTCAGTTACAGGGGCCTGTTTGAAACGGCAGGCATCGTGGCGGATGACCTGCAACAGGATGTGCAGGGGCAGTTGCGTCAGGCGCTGAGCGTGATCGACGGCCTGATGGTGCAAGCCAACGTCGGCAAGGCGCAGCTGACGCGGGTTCAGATGTGGCTTGCCGACTACCGCCACTTCGACCTGGTCAACGAAGTGTACGACGCCTGGTTGCAAGGCTTTGCAAAACCGGTGCGGGCCTGCGTGGGCGCCGCCCTGGGGGCTGGCTACCTGGTAGAGGTGCAGGTGTTCGCTGTGTGCCCCGAATAGCCCTTTTCTCTATGACGAGTACCACGGGTCAACGCACAAACCGTGGTACCGCCCGTACATAGATCAGTTCGCTCACCAGCTCTACCAGGGTTTGCGTGATCACGGCTGCCGCCGCCAACCCGCGCATCTCTTCTGGCAGCGCCAGCGCCAGCGGCAGCACCACCAGCGAGTTGCGCGTGGCTGCGCTGAAGGTCACCGAGCGTGCCTCGCTGGCCGGCAGGCGCAGCAGGCGCGCACAGATGAAGCCGAGCACCGGCGCCAGCAGCATGAAGCCGATGTATACCGGAACCACCGGCAGCAAACGGTCGAAATCACGCAGTACCACGGCAATCTGCGAAGCGATCACCACCATCAGCACCAAGGCCATCGCCGGCACCGGCAACCACGCCCAGGCGTCGTTCCATGTCGCGATTGCGCGCGAGCGCCGGGCACCGGCGCTGGTGAGTACCGCGAGGGCCATCGGCAACACGATCAACAGCACGAAGGCTTCCAGGAACGGGGTGATGGAGATTGCCACCTGGCTGCTGCCACCCAGCATCAGGGCCAGGTACACCGGCAGCAGCACCAGTTGCGCCAGCAATAACAGGGGGGTTGCGGCCAGTGTCAGGCGTGAGTCGCCTTTGCCAATGTGGGTGAACACCACCACGTAGTCGATGCAGGGCGTAAGCAGCACCAGCAAGGCACCGACGAGGATCGCCGGGTGTTCCACCAGCCCGCGGGTGATGGCCCAGACAAGCAGCGGAACGAGCATGAAATTGGCCAGTAGCAGGGCCGTGATGAAGCGGCGGTTACCCAGGCCCTGGCGCAGGTCGAGGAAGGGTATTTGCAGGAACATCGCGTACATCAACACGGCGATGGCGGGAGTGATCAGGGCTTCCAGATGCCGTGCGCTGTGGCTGGCCATCAAGCCGAAGGCAACGGCTGCGAGCACGGCAGCGAAGTAGATCGGGATCTGGTGGGTCTCGAGTTGTTCTCTGGTCAAGGTGTGGCCTGTGCGGTGATCAACTGGGAACGCGGTCTTTGTGGGAGCGACCTTGCGTCGCGATAGGGCCGCAAAGCGGCCCCTGCAATCTATGCATGATGCCGCGATCCTGGGGCCGCTGCGCGGCCCTATCGCGACGCAAGGCCGCTCCCACAGGGATCGCGCCAGCTTTTACAAATTGAGCAAGACAGTTGCTCCTCCAAAGAGCAGCAGTGCGTGTGAAACAAACGAAATCAAACGAAAAAGCCCGGCACTGGGCCGGGCTTTTTCACTTCAGGCAAGCGCCAATCAGTTGCCGTAAACCGGCAGCTTCTTGCAGATGGCCTTGACCTTCTCACGGACGGCGTCGATCACCGCTTCGTTGTTCAGGTCGGCCAGGATGTCGCAGATCCAGCCGGCCAGTTCCTTGCACTCGGCTTCCTTGAAACCACGGGTGGTCACGGCTGGGGTGCCGAAACGCAGGCCCGAGGTGACGAACGGCGAACGCGGGTCGTTCGGTACCGAGTTCTTGTTGACGGTGATGAAGGCTTTGCCCAGTGCGGCGTCAGCATCCTTACCGGAGATTTCCTGCTTGATCAGCGACAGCAGGAACAGGTGGTTCTGGGTGCCACCGGAAACCACGTCGAAACCGCGCTCGATGAACACGCTGGCCATGGCCTGGGCGTTCTTCACGACCTGCTGCTGGTAAGCCTTGAACTCTGGCTGCAGGGCTTCCTTGAAGCAGATGGCCTTGGCCGCGATGACGTGCTCCAGCGGGCCGCCCTGGGCGCCCGGGAAGACGGCGGAGTTCAGCTTCTTCTCGATGTCGGCGTTGGCACGGGCCAGGATTAGGCCGCCGCGCGGGCCGCGCAGGGTCTTGTGGGTGGTGGTGGTGACCACGTCGGCGAACGGAACAGGGTTCGGGTACACGCCAGCGGCAACCAGGCCGGCAACGTGGGCCATGTCGACGAACAGGTAGGCACCGACCTTGTCGGCGATGGCGCGGAAGCGGGCGAAGTCCAGAACCTGCGAGTAGGCCGAGAAGCCGGCAACGATCATCTTGGGCTTGTGCTCGACAGCCAGGCGCTCGACTTCGTCGTAGTCGATCAGGCCGTTGCCGTCGATGCCGTACTGGATGGCGTTGTACAGCTTGCCCGAGGAGCTTACCGAAGCACCGTGGGTCAGGTGGCCACCGTGTGCCAGGCTCATGCCCAGGATGGTGTCACCGGCCGACAGCAGGGCCAGGTAGACGGCAGCGTTGGCCTGGGAGCCAGCGTGCGGCTGTACGTTGGCGTAGTCGGCGCCGAACAGCTCCTTGGCACGGTCGATGGCCAGTTGCTCGACGACGTCGACGTACTCGCAACCGCCGTAGTAGCGCTTGCCTGGGTAGCCTTCGGCGTACTTGTTGGTCAGGACCGAGCCCTGGGCTTCCATGACTGCCGGGCTGGTGTAGTTTTCCGAAGCGATCAGCTCGATATGCTCTTCCTGGCGCAGAGCTTCTTGCTGCATGGCTTCGAAGAGCTCGGCGTCGTACTTGGCAATGGTCAAATCACGGCTGAACATGGCGGTCCTCAAGGATCGGGGTAATTTGGGTGTGCATTCTAACCGATTGATTCGCGGCTGGCATATGAAGTGGCGTCAAGTCGCAGACCAATGGGCTTCATCTTGCATCCCGCGCCGTTTCTGGGCTGGGCGGGGGCAGGAGTTGACCTGGAAGTCCGCTTTTTATGCAGGATTGTGTCGCGACACCGTACGTGTAGGCGCGGGTTTACCCGCGAAGAAGCCGGCGCGGTAGATGGCACCGGCTTCGCCGGTGTTCGCGGGTAAACCCGGTCCTACCGGGACCTTGCGAGCAGGCAGCGTGCGGGTCAATGGAACATGAACAAGGTCTCGTTGGAGAATTGCGCCTCGAACTGATGCGCCGGCATCGGCCGCCCGAACAGATAGCCCTGCACCTCGTCGCAACCATGCTCGCGCAGAAACTCCAGCTGTTCGTGGGTTTCCACGCCCTCGGCGATGACTGCCAGGTTGAGGCTGTGGGCCATGGCGATGATCGCCCGGGCAATCTGCGCGTCCTGCTCGCCTTCGGGCAGGCCGTCGACGAAGGTACGGTCGATCTTCAGGACGTCGATGGGGAACTGCTTGAGGTAGTTGAGCGACGAGTAGCCGGTGCCGAAGTCGTCTACCGCAATGCTCAGGCCGAGGTTCTTCAGGCTGGCAAGAATCTGCAGCGCCTCGTTCACCTCACGCATCAGGATACTTTCGGTCAACTCCAGTTCCAGGCACGCCGGCGGCAGGCCGCTTTCTTCCAGGATGTTGGCAATCCGCGTGCCCAGTTGGCCGTCTGAGAACTGCCGCGCCGAAATATTCACCGACACTTTCGGCACTCGCACCTTGGCCTTGTGCCAGGCCTTGAGCTGGCGGCTGGCCTCGCGCAGCACCCAGTCGCCCACGTCCACCACCAGGCCCAGTTCTTCGATCACCGGGATGAAGTCACCCGGCGGCACCAGGCCACGGGTTGGGTGACGCCAGCGCAGCAGCGCTTCGGCGCCCGTCAGGCGCTTGCCGTCGCCGCTGAACTGCGGCTGGTAGTAGAGGATGAACTCGTTCTGCTCCATGGCATGGCGCAGGTCGCTTTCCAGCTCCAGACGCTCCAGGGCGCTGGCGTTCATTTCGGCCTGGTAGAACTGGAAGTTGTTCTTGCCGCGCTCCTTGGCGTGGTACATGGCGGTGTCGGCGTTCTTCATCAGTTGGCTCAGCTCACTGCCATCCTGCGGGCTGAGGGCGATGCCGATGCTGGCGGTGACGAAGAACTCGCGGTTTTCCAGCACGAACGGCCGCACCAGGCTGCCGAGGATGTTCTCGGCCACGTGGATGGCGCGGTTCAGGGCCATTTCGCGGGTGGGGCGCGGCTGCAGCAGCAGGGTGAACTCGTCGCCGCCCATGCGTGCCACCGTGTCGTCGTCATCCACGCAGGCCAGCAGGCGCAGGGCCATGTCCTTGAGCATGCGGTCGCCGGCCGCATGGCCGAGGGAGTCGTTGATCGGTTTGAAGCGGTCTAGGTCGAGGAACATCAGCACCACCCAGGCCTTCTGCCGCTCGGCCTGCTGCAGGGCATTGTACAAACGGTCCTGGAACAGTGTGCGGTTGGGCAGGTGGGTAAGGGCGTCGTAGTAGGCCAGGCGGTGGATGCGCTGTTCGCTGGCCTTGCGTTCGCTGATGTCGGTGAAGAAGCACACGTAGCTGGCCAGGTCGCCTTCGTCGTCCAGTACCGCAGTGATGCCGACCCAGGCCGGGTAGTGGTCGCCGTCACGGCGCTTGAGCCACACCTCACCTTCCCAGCTGCCGCGCTGGTGCAGTTGCTTGACCACATAGCGCAGGTGGCCTTCCTGCTGTTCGTCGACAGTGAGCATGCCCGGCAATTGGTCGAGCACTTCACTGACGGCGTAACCGCTGACGCGGCTGAACGCCTCGTTGGCCTGGACGATATAGCCGGCCGGGTCGGTGATGAGGATCGCCGACGTGGAATGTTCGAATACGGTCGCGGCCATGCGCAGGTCTTTTTCGGCACGACGTTGCTGGCTGATGTCGCGGCCCACCCCGAGTACGCCTTCGAAGCGCTGGTCATCGTCCCACACCAGCACCAGGCGCAGCTCGATCGGGATCTTGCGGCCATCGGCACGCAGGCAGTCGAACAGGAACAGTTGGGTGGGTAACTGGCTGCACAGTTGCGCCATCTGCGCCGGATCGCCCATGGCCTTGCTGACACGCTCCATCAGGCTGTAGACTCCGGTGAGCTGGGCCGGGTTGGCGACGATCGACTGCCAGCCGTTGGCGAAGATCCAGTCGGCCTGGTAGCCCAGCACGCTCTGTACCGAGGGGCTGACATAGTTGAGCTTGAGCTGGTTGTCGGTGGAAAAGATCACGTCACTGATGCTTTCGGCGAGCATGCGGTAGCGTTGCTCGCTGTCACGTAGCGACTGGCTGGCCTCGATCTGAACGGTCACATCCTTGCCCACACCGATGATGCGCGTCACCAGGCCTTCGGCGTTGCGGGTCAGCACTTGCTCGCGGATGTCGTAGCAGCGCCAGCTTCCGTCGCGGTGGCGGAAGCGCAGCTGGCAGTGCAGCGGTTGGTCATGACCGCTGTCGCGCTGTTGCTGGCGCAGTGCCTGGTAGTGTGCGGCGTCCTCGGGGTGCAGCAGCAGCTCCCAGAAGCGGTCGCCCATCTGTGCCAGCTCGGTGCGGTCGTAGCCCAGGGTCTGGCCGAGGTGGCGGTTGCTGAAGATCATCCGCTGGCTGGGCACATCCTGCACATACAACTGGTCGGGTACGGTGCGTACCACGTCCGACCAGAAGCTTTCGCGTTCCAGTAGCGACAGCTCCACCTGTTTGCGGCTGGTGATATCGCTGATGCTGAGGATCACCGCCTGGTGATCACGACGCTGCAGCGGCAGGCGGGCCATCAGCCAAAGGTGCAGCTCGTCGCCCTGCGGTGTCGGCAAGCGCACTTCCAGCTCCAGCAGCGGGCGTTGTTCGATCAGTGCGTCGATCAGTTGCATGCCGACGCTGTCTCGGCTGTCGCCAGTGCCATTGATCAGCCGCTGCCAGGCACCTTCGTGGCAGTCGATGTTCAGCAGCTGGCGCGCCACTTGGTTGACCTCGGTGATCTTCAGCTCCAGCAGCAGCGAGCGGCGCAGGTTCGGGTCCAGCGCCAGGCTGTGCTTGAGTGCGGCCCGGTTACGCAGGTGGTAGCGATCGAGCTGGCCAGGCAGGCTGGACAGGTCGAGCACGCACAGGGCAACGCCGGTGCCTTCAAAAATTTCCTGATAACGCCGACGGTCTTCCTGCAGCGCCCGCTGGCGGCGACGCATGTTGATCAGCGCCAGCACCGGCAGCAGGGCGCAGAACAGCACCAGTAGGCACTTGCCGAACAGCGCCGGCAATAATTTTTGTCGGGCCAGTTTGGCGTCGAACAGACCGCGTAGCTGCCAGGTGCTGTTTTCGATAAAGGCCAGCATCACGCTTTGCAGCGGCTCGTCGCTGGTGTCGGTTGCGGTATGGCGCTGCAGCACCTCGCCGCTGCGGCTGTTTTCCAGCAGCCACTGCGGGTGGCCACTGCCCTCGAGGTGGAGGGTAAGCTCGCGGTAATAGTCCGGTGACAGGCGCAGTAGCCAGTAGCCGCTACCCTGTGAGGCATCCTGGCGCAGCAACAGGTACAGGATGTGGTTGTCGGCCGAATTGGTGAAGAAGTACGGGCGTCCCTGGCTCAGCACGAGCAACTCGTCAAGCGACTGGCGGTCGGGGCTGCCGGCCAGGCTGTCGGCGCGTAGCTGCCCTGTGTTGTTCAGCCAGGCCATGCTCTGCAGGGCGGGGAGGCGCTCGCGCAGGGTACCGAGCAGGCTGGGCAGGGCGGCAGGTGTTGGTGCATCAAGGTAGGGTTGCACCACGTTTACGGCCTGTTGCGCCTTGAGCGCCATGTTCAGGCTCAGATGGTCGGCCAGTTCCGCGGAGGCGTCCAGGCTCTGTTTGCGCAATTCGGCCTGGGTATGATTGAACTGGGCGAACAGCTGCCACAGCAGCAGGCCCAGCAGGATCAGGGCCAGCAGCGCCAGCGCACCCTTGATCGACCCGCGCAGGATAGTTGCGGGTGCTTGTGGGGCGGAACGCAATGACGACGGATGAGTAAGGTTGGTCAAGCGTTGATCCTGCGATTGGGCTGGCGATGGCAGGGAATGATCGTGCACGGAGCGTGCCGGCGCCGGGCTTGCGCACCGCGGTGGCGCACTATAAAGCCGGACACCCGAAACCGGCTAGCATGCCTCGGATTATGGCGAAGTGCCAGCCATGTTGACCGGTGGTGGCTGCCCGGTGGTTCGGCAAGCCCCTGTAACCTGTGCGAGAATAGCGCCCGCTATACATGACAACGCATCGGAGATGTTCGCTTTTGGTTACTCACTTTTCCTCCAATGGCCTCGATTCCGCCTGCGGGCGCAGCAGTCAGACCCTTGTCAGTACTGCCGTGACCGAGGACGTATCCTGCAAGTCTTGCCAGCGTTCGCTGGGCAAACCCGAGGCGGCCGCTGCCGCCAAAAGCAAGGCCCCATCGCTGGCTGAACTGCGCAAGACCGCCAAGGTGGCAGCAGAGCCGGCTGTTGCAGTACCGGCGGTCAAGCCGGCAGCCAAGGTGGTCAGCACTGCGCCTGCACCTGGCAAACCGGCCAAGGCGGCCGAGCAGCACCCTGCCCGCAGCGGCGGCTTCAGCGTGAAGTCCGCCTGGGCCGCACGCCTGGCCGAGCAGGGCGACCGTTGCCGCTTGCCGCGGGGCAAGGCCAAGCAGCGTCACGTCTGAGCCTCTTCGGCTGCTGTGCCGGCCCTTTCGCGGGCTCGCCCGCTCCCACAGGAATCGTGGATTCTTCAGACTCTGTGGTGACTCTGTGGGAGCGGGCATGCCCGCGAAGAGGCCGGCACAGGCAATGAATTCATCCCAGGGACCGCACTGATCACACCCCACCATCGGCCCCTCCTATGCAACGCCGCGCGTTGGCGTAGAATGGTCGACTTTGTTCAATGACACCCCGTAAACACATCCCACTGGCCACCGCGTGCCGGGGCGATCGGCGATGTCTTTACCTATCTGATTAGAGGGCTTGGTTTTGGCTCAATACGTCTACACCATGCATCGGCTGAGCAAGGTCGTGCCGCCGAAGCGGGAAATTCTCAAGAACATTTCCCTGTCGTTCTTCCCTGGCGCCAAGATTGGCGTACTTGGCCTGAACGGCGCCGGTAAATCGACCCTGCTGCGGATCATGGCGGGCGTCGACAAGGAATTCGACGGCGAAGCCCGTCCGATGCCCGACATCAACGTGGGTTACCTGCCACAGGAACCGCAACTGGACCCAACCAAGACCGTGCGTGAAGTGGTCGAGGAAGCGGTCAGCGTAATCAAGGACGCCCAGGCCCGCCTGGACGAGGTCTACGCGGCCTACGCCGAGCCGGATGCCGACTTCGACAAGCTGGCCGCCGAGCAGGCCAAGCTGGAAGCCATCCTGCAGGCCGCTGATGGCCACAACCTGGAGCGCCAGCTGGACGTCGCTGCCGACGCCCTGCGCCTGCCCGCCTGGGATGCGCGCATCGAACACCTGTCCGGTGGTGAGAAGCGCCGTGTGGCCCTGTGCCGCCTGCTGCTGTCGGCCCCCGACATGCTGCTGCTCGACGAACCCACCAACCACCTGGACGCCGACTCGGTGGCCTGGCTGGAGCGCTTCCTGCACGACTTCCCGGGTACCGTGGTAGCCATTACCCACGACCGTTACTTCCTCGACAACGTCGCCGGCTGGATCCTGGAGCTGGACCGCGGCGCCGGCATCCCGTACGAAGGCAACTACTCGGGCTGGCTGGAAGCCAAGTCGGAGCGTCTGGCGCAGGAATCCAAGCAGCAGAGCGCCCACGAGAAGGCCATGAAAGAGGAACTGGAGTGGGTGCGCAAAGGCGCCAAAGCGCGCCAGTCCAAATCCAAGGCCCGTCTGCAGCGCTTTGAAGAAATGCAGTCGCAGGAATTCCAGAAGCGCAGCGAAACCAACGAAATCTACATCCCGGCCGGCCCGCGCCTGGGTGACAAGGTTATCGAGTTCAAGAACGTCACCAAGGGCTACGGTGACCGTGTGCTGATCGACAACCTGTCGTTCGCCATGCCCAAAGGTGCCATCGTGGGCGTTATCGGTGGTAACGGTGCCGGTAAGTCGACCCTGTTCCGCATGTTGATGGGCAAGGAGCAGCCGGACTCGGGCAGCATCGAGATCGGTGAAACCGTGCAGTTGGCCTGTGTTGACCAGAGCCGCGAGGACCTGGACGGCGCCAAGACCGTGTTCCAGCAGATCTCCGACGGTTCCGACCAGATCCGCATCGGCAACTACGAGATCCCTTCGCGTACCTACGTTGGCCGCTTCAACTTCAAAGGTGGCGATCAGCAGAAGTTCGTCAAGGACCTGTCCGGTGGTGAGCGTGGCCGCCTGCACCTGGCCCTGACCCTGAAGGAAGGCGGTAACGTTCTGCTGCTCGACGAACCGTCCAACGACCTCGACGTCGAAACCTTGCGTTCGCTGGAAGAAGCCCTGCTGGACTTCCCGGGCGCCGCGATCGTGATTTCCCACGACCGTTGGTTCCTGGACCGTGTGGCTACTCACATCCTGGCGTACGAAGACGACTCGAATGTGGTGTTCTTCGAAGGTAACTACACCGAGTACGAAGCCGACCGCAAGAAGCGTCTGGGTGATGCAGCAGCCCAGCCGCACCGTGTACGGCACAAGAAACTGGCCCAGTAAGCTGGTTTTCTGATGCACAAGAATGGGGCCCCAAGGGGCCCCATTTTTGTGCCTGGCGGACCGCTATAAAGGGCGAGGCGAAGGTGTATTTTGTATACACTTACATAAAACGCACCAAATAATTTCAAAAAAACGACATTTCGCCCTATTCCGGTGCGATTGCTTCTTGGTACATTTCTGAAAAAAACCAATAAGTCCAATCCTCTTGGTGAGATGTCTACCATGATCGAATCTGTCGACAATTTCCTTGCACGCCTAAAGCAGCGTGACCCAGGCCAGCCGGAATTCCACCAGGCGGTGGAAGAGGTGCTGCGCACCCTGTGGCCATTCCTTGAAGCCAACCCCCACTACCTGCAGTCCGGCATCCTCGAGCGCATGGTCGAGCCCGAGCGCGCCGTACTGTTCCGCGTCTCCTGGGTCGACGACCAGGGCAAGGTGCAGGTCAACCGCGGTTACCGCATTCAGATGAGCAGTGCCATTGGCCCGTACAAGGGCGGGCTGCGCTTCCACCCGTCGGTGAACCTCAGCGTGCTGAAGTTCCTGGCGTTCGAACAGGTGTTCAAGAACTCGCTGACCTCGCTGCCCATGGGTGGCGGCAAGGGCGGCTCGGACTTTGACCCGAAAGGCAAGAGCGACGCCGAAGTGATGCGCTTCTGCCAGGCGTTCATGAGCGAGCTGTATCGACACATTGGCGCTGACTGCGACGTACCGGCCGGTGACATCGGCGTGGGTGCCCGCGAAATCGGCTTCATGTTCGGCCAGTACAAGCGCCTGGCCAACCAGTTCACCTCGGTGTTGACCGGCAAGGGCATGACCTATGGCGGCAGCCTGATCCGCCCGGAAGCCACCGGCTATGGCTGCGTTTACTTCGCCGAAGAAATGCTCAAGCGTCAGGACAAGCGTATCGACGGCCGCCGCGTGGCGGTGTCTGGTTCGGGCAACGTCGCCCAGTATGCTGCGCGTAAGGTCATGGACCTGGGCGGCAAGGTGATCTCGCTGTCTGATTCTGAAGGTACCTTGTATGCAGAAGCCGGGCTGACCGACGCTCAGTGGGACGCCTTGATGGAGCTGAAAAACGTCAAGCGTGGACGTATCAGCGAGCTGGCCGGGCAATTCGGCCTGGAGTTCCGCAAGGGCCAGACCCCGTGGAGCCTGCCGTGCGACATCGCCCTGCCATGCGCCACGCAGAACGAGCTGGGCGCCGAAGATGCCCGCACCTTGCTGCGTAACGGCTGTATCTGTGTGGCCGAAGGCGCCAACATGCCGACTACCCTCGAGGCTGTGGATATCTTCCTGGACGCCGGCATTCTGTACGCCCCGGGCAAGGCCTCCAATGCGGGCGGCGTAGCCGTGTCGGGCCTGGAAATGTCGCAGAACGCCATGCGCCTGCTGTGGACGGCCGGTGAAGTGGACAGCAAGCTGCACAACATCATGCAGTCTATTCACCATGCATGCGTGCACTACGGTGAAGAGGCTGATGGCCGTATCAACTACGTCAAAGGGGCGAACATCGCGGGCTTCGTGAAAGTGGCCGATGCGATGCTGGCTCAGGGCGTGGTCTGATCTGAGACCGTAGGGGGCCGCTTTGCGGCCCATCGCGACGCAAGGCCGCTCCCACAGGCTCTCACGGGCTCCCACAGGCTCTCACAGGCTCTCACAGGCTCTCACAGGCTCTCACAGGCTCTCACAGGCTACCAAGGGTTGGATTGGTGTCCAATTTCTCGGTGGCAGTCCAGCTTGTGGGAGCGGCCTTGCGTCGCGATGGGCTGCAAAGCAGCCCCCAGGGCCCTCAACCCTCGCCCAGAATCTCAACCACCTCTATCACCTGTTCCCCCACCGGCCGCCGCCAGACCACCTCATCCCCCGGCCCAGCCCCGAGCAAAGCCCGCCCTAGTGGCGAACCCCAGTTGATCAACCCGTGCCCGGCATCCGCCTCATCCTCGCCTACCAGCTGCACCACCTGCTCCTGGTCCTGCGCGTCGACAAATCGCACCCGGCTACCAATCTGTACCTTGCTATGCGAAGTCGCCGCGGGTACCACCTGGGCGCTTTGCACCCGCGCGCTGAAGTAGCGCAGATCCCGCTCGGTATCGGCCAGCCGTTGTTTGTCACCCCGTTCGCCCTGCGCCTGCAGTTCGCTGCGCAAGGCATTCAGCTCGGCCACCCGCGTTTGCAGCTGGCGCAGGCCGCTGGCCGTCACATAGTTGGGCTGTTCGCTGATACGCCGCTCGACCGGCTGGTCGGCCTGGGCGGCGGCTTGGTCTTCGTTGACGAATGCTCGGCTCATGCAGGGCCTCCTTGTGCGTGAGACCATCATGGCAGGCCGCCGGTTTAAAGGAATGTCCGTTTGCGACTCAGTTGTGGCGATAGGCCTTGGCAGCGCCGCGGTCCTTTTCCTGTTCCCACTCGCGGTCGCGCTGGTCCCAGAAGCGCTCGTGGTATTGGCGCTGTTCTTCGCTGTTCTGCATGGCGTGACACTGGCGGAAGCCATCGTCCCAGCCGGTTTCGTACTGACGCTCGTGCAGGTAGCGCGGTACGTTTTTGCGAAAGTTGCCCACCATCAGCCCGGCCGCCTGGCGGCCACTGCTGCAGCCGTCCTGGAAGCCATCCGCATAGGCAGGAGGGTAACCGTGGTTGACCATCTGCTCGTGGGTGGTTTCGCAACCTGACAGCAACAACGCAATGCACACGCCAAACCAGTACCGCGACATAGCCACAAAGCCCTCCAGTTGATGATGGGAAGTCTAGGTGGCGGTTTGTCGGGTAGGTGTCAAAACAGTGTCAAAGAGTTGGTTCAGTCACACTGCTTTGCTGGCTTAACTGGCCAGTTCGCGGGCGTGCCCGCGAAAGGCCGCAAAACGGCCTCAGTAGTGATACCACTTCAGCTCCAGCATCACCTCGTTTTGCGCCGTAGCCAAGTGGCTGAATTCCCGCGAGGCACTCAGCCGCAACCCCAGGTTCTGGCTGATCTCCCACTGCTGGTTCAGGCTCACACTGCGTCGCACTTCGCCGTTGGTGAAGTAATCGCCCTTGGCCTCCAGCGTCATGTTGCCCAGTCCGTTGCGCCACAGCAGCCCGCCATTGAAGCCAGCCGCCGGGGCAATGAACTGAGCGAAGTCGTTGTGATGCTCGACCCGCACCGTGCCCAAGGCAAACCCCAGCAAACCGTCGGCCAGCTGCCAGGTGCCGCCAGCACCACCATTCACATGGCTCACCAGCACTTCGTCATCATGCTTGCCCGGCACCCGCTCCAGCCCCCCAGCCACTTGCCATGACCAAGGCTTGAGCAGCTCGTTACGGGGTGTCAGTGAACGGATGGTGGCCAGGTCCAGGCGCTGCACCTGCCAATCGTTGCCTTCGTACTGGCGCAGCTTCAATTGCAGGATTTCGATCTGTGCGCCCAGCGGGAAGCCATAGGCGTTGTCATTCAGGTCGTGGTAGGCCATGCGCAGGCCATATTCGGCGTAGGCGCGGTCTTCACGGGTGCCCACGCCCAGTTGCCAGGTGCGCGAGTCATGGCCATCCTCGGGCAGGCCGGGGCGCTTGATCTGCAGGGGCGGCGGCGGGTTGCTGTTGATCGCCCGCAGCAACTCGAAGCTGCGTTTGGCCTGCCCTGGGTCGCGTTCCTGGCCATTGGCCCGATACCGCTCAAGACGATACGCGGCATCTTGCACCAACGCTTGGCGTTCGCGAGGCAGGGCCTGGAATTCAGGGCTTTGCAATTGCGCAATGTCGGCGCTTACAGCCAGCACCTGGCGCTTTTCGTTGGGGTCGAGTGGCTCGGCCCTGGCCAGCAATTCACGTTCGCGAGAGGGGCGGTAGGTTTCGCTGGCGACCAGGCCGGACTGCTTCACGGCTTTTACCGTGTCGGTGGGAATGGCGGTCAGCGGGAACTGAGACGTCAGGTCCAGGCTTGGCCGGGCCACTTGCAGCAGCTCCAGCAGGCGATAGGAGCAGTTTTCGTCGAAGAAGAAGTAGTCGAACTGGATCTGCTTCAGCTCCCACACATGCTCGACCATACGTCCGGTTTCTTCGGGGGTCAGGTCCAGCTGGTATTCCCACAGGTCGCGGTTTTCCAAGCTGCGGTATTCGGACAGTTTTTCCTGGTAGGGCATCAGCGCGAACAGCCCCGGGTAGCCACCCATCAGGCCTTTCCAGGCGTACAGGATGCTGTTGTCGCTGCCTTCGATATAGGCACCGAAGTTGATGGCGTAGCTCAGCAGCGTGGTGTCGTCGCTGCGGGTGTTGGACTGGTCGATGCGCAGCAGGGTGTGCCCGAACATCGACGACGGGCTGTTCAGGTAGGCTGCCGGGAAGATCAACGCGGCGCTGTGCGGGTCGATCGACTGGTACCAGGTCTTGAATTCCTGGCAGTCCGGTTGTGGCAAGTCTTGCAGGTCGAGCTGTTCGCGCAGCCAGCGGGTGCGCGCGGGGAAAACGCACTGGGCGTGCTTGTCACCGAGACTGGCCGGGGCATACAGCGCATCGACCGTAGCCTTGAGTTCCTGGTCCGGATGGTGCGCGCCATCTTCGGCGAGGAAGAACGCATCATCATCCACATAGCTGCGCCAGCCGCCGAGCTTGGCGGTTTCGTAATGTCCAATGGCGAGCCAGTAAGGGGTATTGGCCAATTGCTGGAGACGGCCTGGATCCAGCAGGGGGGCGGCATGAACAGGGGCGCAGGCACACAGCGCCAGGGCAGCGAGGCGTTTGAGCATATCGGGCAACTACTTCTTGACGATGCCGAAAAAGGCGAAACCCGCCCCGGTTGGGGCGGGAGCAGCTGTGCTTAGGCCTCGGTAGCGTATTTGGCCAGACGGGGGTCGCTCTTCAGAACGGCCAGGGTGTTGCTGTGGACAGTTTCGGCAGTGACGTCGGCGCTGCTGAAGATCTGGTTGAAGTGCTGGTGGGTGACCGAGTTGAAGTAGCTGCGGTCCTCCGGTGCTACGCCGAGAACGACGGCATAGGTGGTCAGTGCTTCGCCCTGGCCCATGGCCATGTCTTCGGAAAGCTCGTTCATCATGCCGTTCATGGCGAACCAGGACTTGCCGCCGTAGGTCAGCGAAGCCTTGGTCGAGCAGCCGTTGGTGCCGGAGGTCATGCCGAAGGTGGCGTTACCGGAGGTGCCGTTGGTGGTAGAGGCCAGGAAGTGTGCCGGCGTGCCGCGCTGGCCTTCGAACAGCATGTTGCCCCAGCCGCAGTTCGGGCCGCCAGGCGCTTCGGCCATGGCGTTCAGCGAGACCACGGTGAACAGAGTACCCAGAAGAATCCGTTTCATAGCATTTGTTCTCTTTGTCTTAACCAAGGGTCAGGGTTTCTGGCAACTCGGTTGCCAGGTCGGGAAAGCTTTTCACCCACCCGCGCAGCTTGGAGTTTAGGCACGATCTAAAGGTTGCGTTGTTGATTGCGAAAAATTTGCTGTCACAGGACTGCACCGGCTGCGACATAAAGTCCCGTGGAGCCTTGCAAGGCGCGCGCGGGCAGCGCCAGAATGCTGCGTATCTGCCCGCCGAAGTAAGGAAACCCAATGCCCGATCCTGTCGCTGCGCGCCTGCGTCTTGCGCCTGAAGCCCTGACCCGGCGTTTCTCCCCCGAGCAGTTTGCTTTCACCCATACCGACGATCTGGAGCCGTTTCGCGGAGTTCTGGGCCAGGAACGTGCTGTCGAGGCCCTGCAGTTTGGCGTGGCCATGCCGCGTCCTGGTTACAATGTGTATGTGATGGGCGAGCCCGGCACCGGGCGCTTCTCGTTCGTCAAGCGCTACCTCAAGGCCGAGGGCAAGCGCCAGCAGACCCCGGCCGACTGGGTCTACGTCAACCACTTCGACGACACCCGTGAACCACGTGCACTGGAGCTACCGTCCGGAAGCGCCGCCGAGTTCATCAGCGACATGGGCGGATTGATCGACAACCTGCTGTCGACGTTCCCGGCGGTGTTCGAACACCCGTCCTACCAGCAGAAGAAGGGCGCCATCGACCGCGCTTTCAACCAGCGTTATGACCGTGCTCTGGATGTGATCGAGCGCGCGTCGCTGGAAAAGGACGTGGCCTTGTACCGCGATGCCAGCAACGTCGCCTTCACGCCGATGGCGGATGGCAAGGCGCTGGATGAAGCTGAATTTGCCCAATTGCCGGAGGAGGTGCGCGAGCAGTTCCACGAGGACATTGCCCTGCTTGAGGAGCGCCTCAACGAAGAGCTGGCCAGCCTGCCGCAATGGAAGCGCGAATCGAACAACCAGCTGCGCCAGCTCAACGAAGAAACCATCACCCTGGCGCTGCAGCCGTTGCTGGCGCCGCTGTCGGAAAAGTACGCCGAAAACGCGGCGGTGTGCGCCTACCTGCAATCGGTGCAGTTGAACCTGTTGCGTACGCTGGTCGAGCAACTGGTCGATGACAGCAAGTCCGACGCCGTGGCCCGCAAGCTGCTCGAAGAGCAGTACGCGCCCAGCCTGGTGGTGGGCCATCACGCTGACGGTGGTGCGCCGGTGGTGTTCGAGCCGCACCCGACCTACGACAATTTGTTTGGCCGTATCGAATACAGCACCGACCAAGGTGCGCTGTATACCTCCTATCGCCAACTGCGCCCAGGCGCGCTGCACCGGGCCAACGGCGGCTTCCTGATTCTGGAAGCCGAGAAAATGCTGGGCGAGCCGTTCGTATGGGACGCGCTCAAGCGTGCGCTGCAGTCGCGCAAGCTGAAGATGGAGTCGCCGATCGGTGAGCTGGGCCGTGTTGCCACTGTCAGCCTGCAGCCGCAGGTGATTCCGCTGAACGTCAAGCTGGTGATCATCGGCTCGCGCCAGCTGTACTACGCACTGCAGGACCACGACCCGGACTTCCAGGAGATGTTCCGCGTGCTGGTGGACTTCGATGAAGACATGCCGATGGTCGACGAGAACCTGGAGCAGTTCGCCCAGCTGTTGCGCACCCGCACCAACGAAGAGGGCATGGCGCCGCTGACCAGTGACGCGGTGGCGCGTCTGGCCACCTACAGTGCGCGTCTGGCTGAAAACCAGTCACGCCTGTCGGCGCGTATCGGCGACCTGTTCCAGCTGGTCAGCGAGGCTGATTTCATTCGCCAGCTGGCCAGTGACGAAATGACCGACGCAGGCCACATCGAGCGTGCGCTCAAGGCCAAGGCCACCCGTACCGGCCGTGTGTCGCAACGGGTGCTGGACGACATGCTCGCCGGCATCATCCTGATCGACACAGAAGGCGCGGCCATCGGCAAGTGCAACGGCCTGACCGTGCTGGAAGTGGGTGACTCGGCGTTCGGCATGCCCGCGCGTATTTCGGCCACCGTCTACCCCGGCGGCAGCGGTATTGTCGATATCGAGCGTGAGGTCAACCTTGGCCAGCCGATCCACTCCAAAGGGGTGATGATCCTCACCGGTTACCTGGGCAGCCGCTATGCCCAGGAGTTCCCGCTGGCGATCTCCGCGAGCATCGCCCTGGAGCAGTCCTACGGCTACGTGGACGGCGACAGCGCCTCGCTGGGCGAAGCCTGCACGCTGATCTCGGCCTTGTCGCGCACGCCGCTCAAGCAGTGCTTCGCCATCACAGGTTCCATCAACCAGTTCGGTGAAGTGCAGGCGGTGGGTGGGGTGAACGAGAAGATCGAGGGCTTCTTCCGCCTCTGCGAGGCGCGTGGCCTGACCGGCGAGCAGGGGGTGATCATTCCGCGTGCCAACGTCGCCACCCTGATGCTTGATGAGCGCGTGTTGCAGGCGGTGGAGAACGGCATGTTCCACGTCTACGCGGTCAGCCAGGCTGATGAGGCGCTGAGCCTGCTGGTGGGCGAGGAGGCCGGGGTACTCGACGACAAGGGGCTGTTCACCGAGGGCAGCGTCAACGCTCGGGTGGTGGAGCGCCTGCGTGAAATTGCCGAGATGATCAGCGAGGAAGACATCGAGAAGGCAGAAAAGGAACGCCTGGAAGAGGTAATTGCCCAGGCCAAACCGGCCTGAGTCAATAAACTGGCGCTGGCGGCGATGTGCTACCGTTCAGCGCCAGTTTTCCATCTTTCTGAACGGTTCCTCTATGCTGGAACTTAAGGACGGTACAGCGTTCAGGATGGAAACAGCCTGAGGGTTTCGGGCTGAACAAGGCTCATTGGAGGGGACGCGGCCATGCGCAACCTCAGCCTCACACGCCAGTGCCTGGGCCTGGTGACCCGTATCGAATGCAGCATCCGCCCGCTGGCCGGTGACAACGGCATGTGGACGTTGCTGTTCGCCGCCGGCATGGCCGGTGAACAACCCTCCGCGATCAAGGCGCAGGGCCCGTTTCATGGGCCACTGGTGGCCGAGTCGGTGCTCAATGCCATTGTCGACAGCCTGACCCTGCATGGGTACCAGGTGGCCGAGGACCCGCAGATCTGGTGTTTGCATTTGCAGGCGCAGTTGCGACGGATCAATGGTGAGCGGTGTCGCAACCTGGGGGATTACCAGTTTCATCCTGAGACCTGAAAAATGCCGGGGCCGCTTTGCGGCCCATCGCGACACAAGGCCGCTCCCACAGGTACAGCATCGCCTTGCTGTGGGAGTGTGGCCTTGTGTCGCGATCAGGCTGCGGAGCAGTCCCCGGGCTTTTGCTGTAACAGGTGGCTGGCTATACTCGCCGTCGTTTTTCAGTCACCTGACGAGTCTCAAAACCCTCCATGGAACGTATCCTCGAAAATGCGATGTACGCCTCGCGCTGGCTGCTCGCCCCGATCTACTTCGGCCTGTCCCTCGGCCTGCTGGCCCTGGCGCTGAAATTCTTCCAGGAAGTGGTCCACGTCCTGCCCAACGTCTTTGCCCTCAGCGAAGCCGACCTGATCCTGGTGATCCTGTCGCTGATCGACATGTCGCTGGTCGGTGGCCTGCTGGTGATGGTGATGATTTCCGGTTACGAAAACTTCGTCTCGCAGCTGGACATCGATGAAAGCAAGGAAAAGCTCAACTGGCTGGGCAAGATGGACTCCTCGTCGCTGAAGATGAAGGTTGCCGCGTCGATCGTGGCGATTTCGTCCATTCACCTGCTGCGGGTGTTCATGGATGCGCAGAACATCTCCACCGATTACCTGATGTGGTACGTGATCATCCACATGACCTTCGTGGTCTCGGCGTTCTGCATGGGCTACCTGGACAAGCTGACCAAGCACTGAGTCCGCTTGCTGCTTACACCGCTCGGCCGTTGCCAAACGGACGGGCGGTGTCGTTTCTGGCTTGTGCTTTTAGCCGGTCTGTACAAAAAATGAGCTCTCATGCGTGGTTCCTATCGCGAGGTGCTCTCATGAACCTGCATCAGCTCAATACCGAGGCCAGGGCTGGCCATGTCGACGAACTGAACCTGATCGCCATCGAAGGCGGTGACTACCTGCTCGAGGCTCGGGTCAAAGGCCATCCTCACCCCCTGTCCGATACCCGCGGTGAACGCTTGCGCGTGCACTCGGTGGAAGATGCGCGCAAGTTGCTGCAAACCATTCCCTTGCTCTCGATGAACCTGGTGCACTGGTCGGTGCAGGACGAAATGTGCGGCATGGGTACGCACCCGGAAGAAGACCTGAAGGTGCCGATTTCCCAGCGTTCGGCCTGGTAGCTGCTCGCAGCGCCCCAGTGTGCTAGGCTGCTCGCCCTTTTTATCAAGGGCGCGGCTGCATTGCGCCCTGCAGTGGAGCACGACAATGTCCGAACTCAACCTGTCTACCGACGAAACGCGCGTCAGCTACGGTATCGGCCGTCAGCTGGGCGGCCAGCTGCGCGACAACCCGCCACCAGGCGTTAGCCTGGAAGCCATCCTGGCCGGCCTGACCGACGCCTTCAACGGTGCCGACAGCCGCGTCAGCGAAGCCGACCTGTCGGCCAGCTTCAAGGTCATCCGTGAGGTGATGCAAGCCGAAGCTGCAGCCAAGGCCGAAGCCGCCGCTGCTGCTGGCAAGGAGTTCCTGGTCGAGAACGCCAAGCGTGAAGGCATCACCACGCTGGCTTCGGGCCTGCAGTTCGAAGTGCTGACCGCTGGCGAAGGCGCCAAGCCGACCCGCGAAGACAACGTGCGTACGCACTACCACGGCACCCTGATCGACGGCACCGTGTTCGACAGCTCCTACGAGCGTGGCCAGCCGGCTGAATTCCCGGTCGGCGGCGTGATCGCTGGCTGGACCGAAGCCCTGCAGCTGATGAACGCTGGCAGCAAATGGCGCCTGTACGTGCCAAGCGAGCTGGCTTACGGCGCCCAAGGCGTTGGCAGCATCCCGCCGCACAGCGTACTGGTGTTCGACGTCGAGCTGCTCGACGTTCTGTAATGCCCTAGAGGCCGGCCCTGCCGGCCTCAATTCCAGTCTGTCCCCTCAGGGCGCAATGCCCGCGCATAGCAGAACAGAAACAGATTCCGTACCAGTTCCTTGAGCACCCCCGGCTCACTCGAATTCAGCCCGCTCATGTCCAGGTCACCCTGGTCACGCAGTTCGTCGAGGGCTTCTTCTTCAAGCACCGCGCACACTTCGCCGGTTTCCCGATGAAGAATGCGCAGGTAGGGGTGAGGGCGTTCCAGCCAGGCGTCGATCAGATAAGTCATGGCTATTCTCCTTGGACAGCAGTTCCAATGAGAATAATTCTTATTACGTAAATGGCAAGCGCCAATTGCCGGATTTTTGTGTAATCAGACTTTGCGGACGAACTCGGACTTCAGTTTCATGGCACCGATGCCGTCGATTTTGCAGTCGATGTCGTGGTCGCCGTCGCACAGGCGGATGTTCTTGACCTTGGTGCCAACCTTGACCACCAGGGACGAACCCTTGACCTTGAGGTCCTTGATCACGGTGACGGTGTCACCGTCTTGCAGGATGTTGCCGACCGAATCCTTTTTCACCACCTCGTCACTGGCCGCCTCGGCATCGCCGCCGGCCGACCACTCGTGGGCGCATTCAGGGCAGATCAGCTGAGTGCCATCCTCATAGGTGTATTCGGAGTTGCATTTTGGGCAGGGTGGCAGAGTGCTCACTTCGGTTCCTCAAACAAACAGACGGGCGGTTAAAAGCCTACATTGTAAAAGGTAATTTCCCGGAAGTGATTATGTCCGGACAAAAAGCATCGCGGGCAAGCCGGCTCCCACAAATGGTGTAGGAGCGGGCTTGCCCGCGAATGAAGGCGACTCGGTCTGTCAGTGCGTTCGCGCGACCGCAAACTCGCTCAGTTCAACCAGCGCATCCCGGTATTCACTGGCAGGCAGCACTTCGAGGCAGGCGATGGCACGCTTCACGTAATCGCGCGCCAGCTCGGCGGTGTACTGCAGCGCGCCCGACTCTTCGACCGCGACGCGAATCTGTTCCAGATCTTCCAGGCCACCCTTCTGGATCGCCTGGCGTACCAGCGCCGCCTGCTCGGCAGTGCCTTCGCGCATGGTGTAGATCAGTGGCAGGGTAGGTTTGCCCTCGGCCAGGTCGTCACCGACGTTCTTGCCCAGGGTCTGCGAGTCACCCTTGTAGTCCAGCAGGTCGTCGACCAGTTGGAAGGCCACGCCCAGATGGTCACCAAAGGTACGCAGGGCTTCGCGCTGCTCGTCGGTGGCCTGGGCCAGTGCCGCAGCACTGTGGGTAGACGCTTCGAACAGCATCGCCGTCTTGCCGCGAATGACCTCCATGTAGACTTCCTCGGTGGTGCTGGCGTCGCGTACGCGCGACAGTTGCAGCACTTCACCTTCGGCAATCACCCGGGTGGCCTTGGACAGAATCTGCATGACCGGCATCGAGCCCAGTTCGACCATCATTTCGAATGAGCGCGAATAAAGGAAGTCGCCCACCAGCACGCTCGGCGCGTTGCCCCACAGGGCATTGGCAGTAGAGCGGCCACGGCGCATGCCGGACATGTCGACCACGTCGTCGTGCAGCAGGGTGGCGGTGTGCAGGAACTCGATGGTGGCGGCCAGCAGGCGCAGGTCGTCGCCTTCGCGGCCCAGGGCCTTGCCACACAGCAGTACCAGCAGGGGACGCAGGCGCTTGCCACCGGCTGACGTGATATAGTCGCCGATCTTCGATACCAGCGGCACGCGCGAGGTCAGCTGCTTCTTGATGATCTCGTCGACGGCGCTGAAATCATCAGCCACCGCGCGGTAGAAGGTTTGGGGTTGCATCGGCTGCTCCAGTGAGGTTGCGCGGCATGCTAGGTCGCAGGTCCCGGTGTGTCAAGGCGCGGTGCCCGCAGGCCGGGGGCGGCACTTGCAAGCAAAACCGCGGTTGCGTACAATCGCGCACCCTAACTTCCTGGGCAGCACCTGCCTTACGCAATTGCGCCGGGCCGTTCCAGCCCTGTGCAGCCATGCCAGCCAATACTCATCATATAAAGCGCTGGGTGAGCAGGATTATCGGAGAAATACCATGTCTTACGCAGTAATCGTTACCGGCGGCAAGCAGTACAAAGTCGCTGAAGGTGAATTCCTCAAGATCGAAAAACTGGAAGTCGCCACTGGCGAATCCGTGACCTTCGATCGCGTTCTGCTGGTCGCCAACGGTGAAGAAGTCACCATCGGTGCTCCAGTTGTTGCTGGCGCTAAAGTAGTGGCCGAAGTCGTTTCGCAAGGCCGCCACGACAAGGTTCGCATCATCAAGTTCCGTCGTCGTAAGCACCACATGAAGCGTATGGGCCACCGCCAGTGGTTCACCGAGATCAAAATCACCGGCATCCAGGCTTAATCCCCTAGATCCCCTGAATTTATTTGGAGAATTGAACCATGGCTCACAAGAAGGCTGGTGGTAGTACTCGTAACGGTCGCGACTCAGAATCTAAACGCCTTGGCGTGAAGATGTATGGCGGCCAGGTTATCAAGCCAGGCAACATCATCGTCCGTCAGCGCGGTACCGAATTCCACGCTGGCTACGGCGTTGGCATGGGCAAGGACCACACCTTGTTCGCCAAGATCGAAGGCGTGATCAAGTTCGAGAAGAAAGGCGAGTTCATGCGCCGTTACGTGAGCATCGTCGCCGCTTAATCGCGACGTCGCTCCAGAAGCCCCGTCATGCGACGGGGCTTTTTCGTTTGTGGTGAGCCTCTTGCAAAGCTGTTTGTCTGGGTTGCCGGCGTTGGTTTCTACGGTCGTACGGGGCCGCCGCGCTCATTTTTGCAAGAGCCTCATGTTTTTGAGTCATTCAGCTCGTCTACCGACGAGAGGCGGTTTTAATGAAGTTTGTTGACGAAGTATCCATTCGGGTCAAGGCCGGTGACGGTGGCAACGGTTGCATGAGCTTCCGTCGCGAGAAGTTCATCGAGAACGGCGGCCCTAACGGCGGTGACGGCGGTGACGGTGGCTCGGTGTACATGATTGCCGACGAAAACCTGAACACCCTGGTCGACTACCGCTACACCCGTCACCATGAAGCCCAGCGTGGCTCCAACGGCGGTAGCACCGACTGCACCGGCAAGAAGGGTGAAGACCTGTTCCTGCGCGTGCCGGTCGGCACCACCGTGATCGATGCTTCCACACAGGAAGTGATCGGTGACCTGGTTACCCCCGGCCAGAAGCTGATGGTCGCGCAAGGTGGCTGGCACGGGCTGGGCAACACCCGTTTCAAGTCGAGCACCAACCGTGCACCGCGCCAGACCACCCCAGGCAAACCGGGTGAGCAGCGTGACCTGAAGATGGAAATGAAGGTGTTGGCCGACGTCGGCCTGCTGGGCTTGCCGAACGCTGGCAAGAGTACCTTCATCCGTTCGGTCTCGGCCGCCAAGCCGAAAGTCGCCGACTACCCGTTCACTACCCTGGTGCCAAACCTGGGCGTGGTCAGCGTCGACCGCTGGAAGAGCTTCGTCATCGCTGACATCCCCGGCCTGATCGAAGGCGCCTCTGAAGGTGCCGGTCTGGGTATCCGCTTCCTCAAGCACCTGGCGCGTACGCGCGTGCTGCTGCACCTGGTGGACATCGCGCCACTGGACGAAAGCAGCCCGGCCGATGCCGCCGAAGTCATCGTCAACGAGCTGACCCGCTTCAGCCCGTCGCTGGCCGAGCGTGAGCGCTGGCTGGTGCTGAACAAGGCCGATATGGTCATGGACGACGAGCGCGACGAGCGTGTGCAGGAAGTGATCGATCGTCTGGAGTGGGAAGGCCCGGTCTACGTGATCTCGGCTATTTCCAAGCAGGGCACCGACAAGCTCAGCCACGACCTGATGCGCTACCTTGAAGACCGCGCCGACCGCCTGGCCAACGACCCGGCCTACGCCGAAGAGCTGGCCGACCTCGATCAGCGTATCGAAGACGAAGCCCGTGCCCAGTTGCAGGCCCTGGACGACGCCCGTACCTTGCGCCGTACCGGCGTCAAGAGCGTGCACGACATTGGCGACGATGACGGTTGGGACGATGATTTCGAGGACGACGAAGACGGTCCGGAAATCATTTACGTGCGCGACTGATCGGTTGCAGTACACTAAACGCCGCTCTCTGGAGCGGCGTTTTTGTATCCACGGTATCTACAGATTCGACATAGGTTGGAAGAAGATGCGAAGCAAGGTGACGGGCGCCAAGCGCTGGGTCGTTAAGATTGGCAGTGCTCTGCTGACCGCCGATGGCAAGGGCCTCGACCGCGGTGCAATGGCCGTTTGGGTCGAGCAGATGGTCGCGCTGCGTGAGGCAGGCGTGGAGTTGGTACTGGTCTCCTCCGGGGCCGTGGCTGCCGGCATGAGCCAGCTGGGCTGGACCAAGCGACCGAGTGCGATGAACGAGCTGCAGGCGGCTGCCTCGCTCGGCCAGATGCGCCTGGTGCAGGCCTGGGAGTCGAGCTTCGGGGAGCACGGGAAGCACACCGCGCAGATCCTGCTGACCCATGACGACCTGTCCGACCGCAAGCGTTACCTGAATGCCCGCAGCACCCTGCGCACCTTGGTCGATCTGGGTGTGGTGCCGGTGATCAACGAAAACGACACCGTGGTCACCGACGAGATCCGCTTTGGCGACAACGACACCCTGGCGGCGCTGGTGGCCAACCTGGTCGAGGCCGACCTGCTGGTGATCCTCACCGACCGCGATGGTATGTTCGATGCCGACCCGCGCAACAACCCCGAGGCGCAGTTGATCTACGAAGCCCGTGCCGACGACCCCTCGCTGGATGCCGTGGCCGGTGGTACCGGTGGTGCCCTGGGCCGTGGCGGCATGCAGACCAAGCTGCGTGCGGCGCGCCTGGCTGCCCGTTCCGGTGCCCACACCATCATTATCGGTGGCCGCATCGAGCGCGTGCTGGACCGTCTGAAGGCGGGCGAGCGCCTGGGCACCTTGCTGTCCCCTGAGCGCGGCATGCTCGCTGCGCGCAAGCAGTGGTTGGCCGGTCACCTGCAAACCCGTGGCACCCTGGTGCTGGATGCCGGTGCCGTGCAAGCGCTGCGTCAGGCCAACAAGAGCTTGCTGCCGGTTGGCGTGAAGACAGTGCAGGGCAGCTTCCGTCGTGGCGAGATGGTGGTGTGCGTCGGCCCGGACGGTGTTGAAGTGGCTCGCGGCCTGGCCAACTACAGCGCCCTGGAGGCGCAGAAGATCATTGGTCAGTCGTCCGAAGCCATCGAGTCGATCCTTGGCTATAGCGCCGAGCCGGAACTTGTACACCGCGACAACCTGGTGCTGGTATGAGCCTGCTGAAGAGCGTAATCGCGGTGGCAGCGTGCGTGCTGCCGATGTTGGCTGGCGCCGAAGAGATCGGCCAGGTGTCCACCGTGTTCAAGTTCCTCGGGCCGAACGATCGCATTGTGGTCGAGGCGTTCGATGACCCTAAGGTTGAGGGCGTGACGTGCTACCTGTCACGTGCCAAGACGGGCGGAGTGAAGGGGGGCTTGGGGCTGGCCGAGGACCGGGCGGAGGCATCGATTGCCTGTCGTCAGGTCGGGCCGATCAACTTCAAGGGTGAACTCAAAGATGGCGAGGAAGTGTTCAAGGAGCGCACCTCGCTGGTGTTCAAGACCATGCAGGTGGTGCGTTTTCTCGACAAGAAGCGCAACACGCTGGTGTACCTGGTGTACAGCGACCGCATGATCGAAGGCAGCCCGCAGAATGCGGTGACTGCCATTCCGATCCTGCCTTGGGCTCATTGATAGCCCGCGCCTACATACGCTCGGTGGTTGGACACAGGCCGTCGTAGGAGCGGGTTCACCCGCGAATGGGCCGCAACGCGGCCCCGGCTATCTCAGGCCAGCTCCTCGGCCTGATCCTCACGCACAACCGCCTTCACTTCATCCAGCCGGCTGATGAACTTCCAGTCCGCCTCGTCGATGTAGATGCCGTTCGGCCCGCTGCCACCTTCCAGGTCGATCGCAACGTGCGCCGAGACCTGTGGTTTCACACTCGCCAGGATCGGTACGAAGCCCAGTTGCTGGCTGGTTTCCAGCAGTGCCGCCTGGTTGCGTTCGTCGATGTCTGCCGCTTCGTCCAGGTAGTACGGCAGGCGAATGCGCCCAGCCAGGTCACGGTCCATCAGGTGCAGCAACAGGTACATGTTGGTCAGCGCCTTGATGGTCATGGTGGTGCCGTTGGACGCCGCACCGTCGATGTCGGCGTGGATGATCGGCTGGCCATTGACCTTGGTGATCTCGAACGCCAGCTCGAACAGGTCCTTCAGGCCCAGCTGGTTGTGGTTGGCCGCCACCAGCCGTGCCAGGTACTCCTTGGCCTCTTCGTTCTTGTTGTCCTGGTCTGCGCTTTGGGTCAGGTCGAAGACCGACAGGGTTTCGCCTTCTTCGTACTGGCCGGCACTGTGGATAATCTGGTCGATGTGCTTGAGCGCTTCCTTGTTCGGCGCCAGTACCACGCGGAAGCTTTCCAGGTTGGACACCTGGCGCTTGTTGATCTCGCGGTTGAACAGGGCCAGCTGGTGCTCAAGGCTGTCGTAGTCGCTGCGGATGTTGCGCAGGGTTCGGGCGATGTCGGTGACCGCAGCGCGGCGTGCCTTGGCCAAGGTCAGGGCTTCGTCGGTACGGTGCGCGTAGGCGTTCACCAGCAGTTGCAGGCGGCGTTCCATGTCGTCTTCGCTGTCGAACTTGGCCACGCCTTTGAGGCGCACCTGGGCGTACAGCGCCTCGATCTGGTTGTCCACTCGCTGCAGGCCTTGCCAGCTGTCCTGGTAGTCATTGAGCAGCGGCAGCAGGTTGTCCATCGAGTCGTCGATGGCTTCCATGTATGGCGTGCCGTAGGGCAGGTCGGCCGGCAGCAGCTGGCGACGGCGCAGGGCGTCTTCCAGGGTGCGTTGCTTGGACTCGAGGTCGCCGAGCTGACGGCCGACCAGTTGCAACTTGGCTGACAGCTGCTGGACGCGCTCGGTGAAGGCGTCGCTGGAGCGCTTGAGTTCGTCCTGGGCCGCTTCCAGCTGCGAGAGCTGTTCCAGCTTCTCGGGCTCTTCGGCGGTGAGGGTTTGGCTACGGCGGAAGTCTTCCAGCGCCTTCTGCGCGTCCAGCACTTCCTGGTACAGGGTTTCGGTCTGCGCTTTGGACGCGGAGCGGTCGGCGGCCACGGCCTGCTGGGTCTTGAGCTGCTTGAGTTCTTTTTCCAGGCGCTCTTTCTGGTCGCGCAGGGCGGCGCGGTCGGCCAGGGCCTGCAGGGCCGGTGGGTCGATGTGGGTCAGGTCGATGGCCAGGCCTGGGGCCTCGAAGCGCTCGCCCTTGAAGCCGTCCAGCACCGCTTCCAGCGATTTTACCCACAGGTCGCTGTCGTCCAGCTCGATGCCGCGGTCGCCCAGCGGCAGGCTGAACAGCGCACCGTTGAACAGGCGCATCAGGCGGTCGACGTCCTGCTGCGAGAACTCCTCGCGCAGGCGGGCATAGCTGTTGTTGTCAGCGTGATCCAGCTGCTGCTTGACCTGCTTCAGGCGTTTTTCCAGGTCGCGTACGCGCTCGTCGAGGTCTTCGGCACTGAACTGCCGTGACTGGGCCAGCGCGCCGGCCAGCTCGTCGTGGGCATCTTTGGCTGCCAGCAGTTGCTGCTCCAGTACCTTGACGTCATCGACCAGCGCAAAGCGGTGCTTGAGCACCGACAGCTCGCCTAGCCAGCGCTGGATACCGGTAATTTCACGCTCCAGGCGCATCAGCTCCTGGGTGCCGCCGCGCTGGTCGTTCTGCAGGCGGTCCTGCTCGCCACGGTAGTGCTCGGACTGGATGACCAGCTCTTCCTTGCGCGCCATGGCGTATTCCTGCCAGGTGCCCAGCAGGGTGTCGAGCACAGGCGAAATGCGGTGCAGCTTGCCACGCAGGATGTCGCGCTGGGCCACGCCACCGGCCAGGGCCTCGACCAACGGGCCGGCAGCCACCAGGGCGTTGTAGTCCTGCTCCATGCGGCGTACGTCGCGGAAGGCTTCCTCGCACGCAGCGATGTAGTCGACGCTGCCCGAGCGCAGGCTGTGCTCGAAGGCGTCGAGGAACAGCTGCTTGAGCTTGGCGGCGGTGATCTCACGCATGTGCAGCAGGTTGATGAACAGCGCGCGGAAGGTTTTCAGGCTTTGCTCGCTGGTGGAGCGCAGCGGGATCATGGTCAGGTCCAGCGGCACCGAAGTGTGTCCGCCCACCAGCAGCCGGCGCAGTTCGTCCGGCTTCAGTTCGTAAGCCTTGATCCCCAGGCGTTCAAGGTTGGTGAACAGCTCTTTCTGACGCAGGCAGGTGTCGTTCTTCTGGTAGTGGGCCAGGTCCAGTTCGCCCTTGTAGGCGAAGAACTGGTGGCCGAAACCGCCACCCGGGCCGCGCCCGACCACACCAATCACGTGCGTGCCGTGGGGCAGGCTCAGTTCGCAAAGAATGTACGACGTGTCGCTGGCGAAGTAGAAGCGGCGCGATTGCTCAAGGCTGTACTTGCCGAAACTCATGTCCGACATACGTGCCAGGATCGGGAACTGCAGGGCATTGATCGAAGCCGATTTACCCAGGTTGTTGGCGCCGTATACCGACAGCGGGTGCTCCAGCGGGAACAGGCCAAGGCTGTAGCCGGCGGTGTTGAGCAATGCGAAGCGGCGGATGCCGTAGCGTTCCTGGCTCATGCGTCAATCTCCTGTTGCTCTTCGCGGATGGCCCGGGCCAAGGCGTCCTCTTCGCTTTCCTCGCCCTGGAAAGGCGTGAGGTCGAGCGGGTCGTCGGTACGGTTGAGTTCTTCGGCGCTTTCTTCCTCGACCAGTACCGGGGTCGGCAGCGGCAGGGCGCTGTGCAGGGTGGCGGCCAGGTCGCGGTCCTGCTGCACCGAAAGGCACACATCGAGGAAGCGATGCATGGGCGGCAGGAAGCGGTAGATGCCGCCTTCCTCATGGGCGAAGCCGAGTTGGGTCATGCGGCGCAGGATTTTTTCTTCCAGCTCGTCCACGGTCTGCACTTCGGCCTGCAGGAACAGGTCGCGGTACTTGTCCAGCAGCGAGGGCAGTTCGTCGCGACCGATGCTGCCGCCATCGAGCACGGCCATCGGGTCGCGGCCCTGGTCAGCAAGGTGCTCGACCAGGATGAAGGTGAACAGCGACAGGCGCTGCGCGGTCTTGTTGACCTGCGCGGCGGTCATGTCGGGCACGAAGTAATAGAAGCCACGGGTATCGCACACCAGCTCGAAGCCCAGGGCCTTGAACAGGGTGCGGTACTGGTCCTGGAAGTTCGACAGCTGGGCGTACAGCTCAGGGTCGCGCCGGCTGACGTGGAAGCCTTTGAACAGCTCGCGGAAGATCGGCGCGAGCTGGGACAGTTCGGAAAGATCAAGATGCATGGGCTGGGCTCGCGTTGGGTTCGGTAGGCGCGCTAGGGGCGTCTTCGCGGCTGGAGGTCAGGGCGAACGAATGCAGGCTGACCAAATGTTCCTGAGTGGTGTATTCGCGGCGGTCGAGGCGTTCGCGCTTGAAGCGCTTTTCCCGCGACAGGCGCGAGAACCAGTACAGCAGCTCGTCGGTGGCGCCTTCGGGCTCCTGCTCCAGCAGCCAGACCATCAAGTCGGGCAGTGGCAGGGCCTGTTCGCAGCGTTCGGCCATTTCCTTGACCGTGCGCGGGGCACGGGGCAGGGCGCCGGACTGGGTCTTGTGGGCTTTGGGGAAGCGCGCCGGTTTGGGCTCGAAGCGGGCCAGTGCGTAAACGTAGGCCTCGACCTGGCTGGCACTGCCAAGGAAGGTGCTTTGCGGGCGGGTGAACATCGGCATGGCCGCCTGCGGCACGGCATCGATGCCCTTGCGCCGGATCACCGACAGGGCCAGTGCAGCGCCGCGGGTCACGGCGTTGTGGCGGCGGGCTTCTTCGCGCAGCGGCAGCAGCAGTTCGCGGGCGTGGCGCAGGGTCAACTGGGCGCTGGTCTGCATTTCCAGAATGCGCGCGTGGGTGCGCAGCAGCATGTCGTCGTCGACCAGGTGGCCCAGGCGCGCCTGTTCGCCCAGCAGTTTCAGCAGCACGGTCTCGACCTTGCGTACACCCTGTTCGAAGGCGCCGTCGGCGTTGACCAGCTGGATCATCGGCTCGACGTATTCGTCCCAGGTGGCCAGCACTTCGGCATAACGCTGGCGCAGCGGAATCTGGCGGTTGCTGGTCTTGGCCCGTTCGGCCACGGCCACCAGTGCCTGCTCGTCGTTGTCGAGCTTTTTCAGCACATCGCGCACACGCATGTCGAGCAGGCGCAACTGGCGTGCCAGGTCGTCGCTGTCGCGGTTGTCGAAGGCATCCTGGATGTGCCCGGCCAGGCGCTCCAGGTGGCGCAAGTAGGCTTCGATCTCCAGGCACAGGCCCAGCCGGTGTTCGCGGCGCAGGTAGGCGAGGAAGTCGTGGATCTGCGCGTTGAGCTCGAAACGGTTCGGGCTCTTGGCCACCGGGACCAGGATATCCAGGCGGATCCACACGTCGAGTAGCTGGGTGATGTCCTGCGGGGTGCTTTCGAGCTGCTGGCGGGCCACATGCTGGCGCAGTTCGACCAGGCTCAGGGTGCCCTGGTCGAAACGCTCGCACAGCGGCTCGATCAGGGCCCAGTGTTCGGCTAGGGCGCGCAGGACGCGCTTGGGTTCGATCATTGGCTTCGACTCGTTGCCAAGAAAAAGGGGGCGATTGTACTGCATTCGCGGGGGTGGTTTTTACCCCTTGGTCTGTAATGAGAGATAACCTTTAGGTTTGTGGGTGTATGTCGTTGTTCTAGTGGCACTCGTGAGATCGAGCGCCGCCCGCGCGGCGCTCGGTCTGATAGGCGCTGCAAAAACCACGGCGTACACGTTAGAATGCCCAATTGCCTTCACCCCCTCGGATATCCGCCCCTTGCTGACCGAACCCCGTCGCCGCGCCTACCTTTCCGCCATGCAAGTGGTGCACTGGCTGCCGCGCGCCGAGCTGCCGTTCGCCGCACCGTCGCGGCCCGAGCTGCTGCTGCCGGTTGTGCCAGTCGAGGACATCGATTTCGAGGTCAGGCCGGCATCGGTAACCAACGAAGCGCCTGTCACCCCCCAGGCCCGCTCCGGCGAGCGGCCGAAAATCGAGATCCCACGCCCGGGCAGTGTGGCAAAACCCGCCGTCAAGCCTGCCGAGGCACAAGAGCAGCCCGCTGCTCCGCGCCCGGCACCGGTGCCGCCACCGCGCTTCTCGCTGCAGTTGTTGCGCGCCGGCAGTTGCCTGCTGCTGGTTGAACTGGCCACCGGTCAGCCCTTCCAGAGTCGCGATCCGTCCTATCTGCTGCTCAAGGACATGCTGCGCGCCGCCGGCCTGCCCGACGCCCCGCAGATCATCGGCGAGCCGGTACGCTGGCCACTGTTGGTGCGCGGCAACATGGACCAGGGGCCAGAGGCTGCGCGCGATTTCGTCCAGGGCTTCGTTCAGGCGCGCCTGGAAGACGCCCCGTGTACCTGTCTGTGGCTGGTCGGCCTGCCGGCACTGCGTTTTGCCGCCAATGTCGACGCCGACGCCTATTACCAAACCCTGACGCTCGACAGCCTGGGCGACGCCTGGGCATTGCCGGGCCTTGAACTGTTGATGGACGAGCCGCAGCGCAAGGCGGACGTCTGGAAAGCCATGCGCCAGCTGATGGCGCGCTGGAAGAGCGTTGAATGAGTGACTCGATCAGCTTCCGCCCGATGACCGAGGCGGATCTGGATGCCGTACTTAAGATCGAATATGCCGCATTCAGTCATCCCTGGACCCGTGGAATCTTTCAGGATGCGCTCAAGTCGTACGAAGTCTGGCTGATGTTCGATGGCCAGCAGCAAGTGGGCCATGGTGTGATCAATGTGATCATCGATGAAGCGCACCTGCTCAACATCACCGTAAAACCGGAAAACCAAGGCTGCGGCCTGGGCCTGCGCCTGCTCGAACACCTGATGGCCCGGGCCTATCAGCTCAATGGCCGCGAATGCTTCCTGGAAGTACGCGCCAGCAACCAGTCGGCCTATCGTTTATACGAACGTTACGGGTTCAACGAAATTGGCCGCCGCCGCGACTATTATCCGATCGCCGGCGGCCGTGAAGACGCCCTGGTGATGGCCTGTACCCTGTTCGAAGACTGACTTTCCAGCGGCTTACCCCGTCACGCAGGCACCCCTCTGCTTCGGCCACCCGCTGACGCTGCAGTAACGGTTGCACGTTGAACTAGTATGAGTTCCGGTGGGAGTGCAGGCTTTGTTCTCAGCAGGGACGGATAAAGAATGAGAAAACTGCTTTTGGCAGCGGGCCTGTGTTTAGCGAGCGTTGCCCACGCTGACGAGCGCGACGTGTGGATGTTCGCCCAGTGGGCGGGTGATCATCAAACCCGCCCTTTCCGCGAAATGCTGGTAGATGCCCGGCTTTACGGTGTAGTGCCAATTCACCAGTTGCTGCGCTCGGCTTCGGACTGGAAACTGTGCCACGCATCGCCTTTCGCTGTACCGCCCCCCGGCAATTGGGCGGCTGTACGCTCGACCCTCGCGTTGATCAGGGCACTCGACGATCAAGGCATCCTGCGCCAGTTCGAGGTGGTTTCGGCTTACCGTGAGCCGCGCCTGAACGCCTGTGCGGGCGGGGCAGCCAACAGTGCGCATACCCGCGCGTTCGCCGTCGATATACTGCTGCCGGCCTGGGCCGACCCCAATCCGCTGTGCCGTTTCTGGCAGCAGCACGGCCAAGCCTGGAACATGGGCCTGGGCCGCTACCCATCAGGCCGCATTCATGTGGATACCGCCGGCTATCGCACCTGGGGCGGCGATGGCAGTGCGGGGTCGTCGTTCTGCGTCAAACCCAAATGAGCCAGGCAACCCCGGCATTCGTCCATTAGCCACTCTGCGAAGCGCTGGCACTTGCTGCTGTCGGCCAGAGGCTGTGGGCTAAGCAGGTGGTAGGCCGAGCCATCGCGCACAAAACCGTACGGCGCCTGCAACTGCCCGCTGTCGAGTTCGTCGCACACCATCAGGGCTGAGGCCATGGCCAGGCCCAGGCCGGCGTTGGCGGCCTGGATCGACAGGTAGAAATGCTCGTAGTCGCTGCGTTCGCAGTGCCGCGCCTGTTGGCCGCTCAGGCGCAGCCAGGTGGGCCAGGCAGCAGGGCGTGTGGTGCTGTGCAGCAGCCGTTGGCCATCGAGTCTGGCGCTGGCGGCGGGGTGGCACACCGGGCCGATCCATTCATCGCAGACCTTCTGGTTGAACAGCTGGTTATTCCAGTGGAAGTCGTCACGGCGGATGGCCATGTCGACCCCACTGCGGGCGAAGTCCAGCGGCCCGCCGGCAGCCACCAGGTGTAACTGCAGGTCGGGATGGGTGGCATGGAAGCGCGGCAGGCGCGGGATCAGCCAGCGCATGGCGATGGTCGGTTCGCAGGACAGCACAAGCACATTGTCGCGGACCTGGTGCTGCAAACGCTGCACGGCGCCTTCCAGCTGCTCGAAGATCGCCTGGGTGGTGCCATGCAGGGCGCGCCCGGCAGGGGTGAGGAAAATGGCCCTGTTGCGCCGTTCGAACAGTTCCACGCCAAGGCTTTCTTCCAGCAGGCGTATTTGGCGGCTGACCGCGCCGTGAGTGACGTGCAAGTGCTCGGCGGCGCGCACGAAGCTCTCGGTCTGGGCGGCAATGTCGAAGTAGCGGAAGGCGTTGAGTGGCGGCAGTTTCATGATTTCCCTGCTCAGCTGTGCCGGCCTCTTCGCGGGTAAACCCGCTGCTACATGGCCACATAGTTCCCTGTAGGAGCGGGTTTAGCCGCGAAGAGGCCAAGGCAGGTTGTACGTATCTGTGAGCAAAACTATCAGATTCATCTCAGCATAAATCGATTTTTCCGCATCTGTAAGCGCTCGATAATCGGCGGTCTGTGCATTTCCATCGCCTATCGAGAGCCATCAGCATGACCGAACTCATCGCCGTCGCCCTGTTTACCCTGCTCGCCGTCATCAGCCCTGGCGCCGATTTCGCCATGGTCACCCGCAGCAGTTATGCGCAGGGCCGCAAGGCCGGGCTGGCGGCCGCCATAGGTATCGCACTGGGGGTGCAGGTGCATGTGTTGTACACAGTGTTGGGCATTGCCGTAATCATCAGCCAGAGCCCGGCGCTGTTCCTCGTCATGAAAGTGCTGGGTGCGGGCTACCTGATCTACCTCGGGTACAAGTCATTGACCAACACCCGACGCATCAGCCTGGACGGGGTTGGCCAGTCTGCTGCCAGCGTACTGCAAGCGCTGCGCACCGGCTTTTTGACCAACGCCCTCAACCCCAAGACCCTGTTGTTTGTCATCAGTGCCTTCACCCAGGTGGTACAGCCTGGCAGCCCGCTGACGCTGAACTTCGCCTACGGTGCGTTCATGTCCGTTGCCCATTGGCTATGGTTCAGCCTGGTGGCGGTATTTTTTTCCAGCACGGCATTGCGCAAGGCGATGATCGAACGGCAAGTGCTGGTGGACCGGGCCATTGGTCTGGCATTGATCGGGCTTGGCCTGGCTGTGGCGGTGACCGGAATACGTTGAGGCGACGATAGCAGCGCCGAACCCTGTGGTTCGGCGCCCGGCTGCTGCTGGATGGGTTAGCGCGGGCACCAGCAACTTTTTCGCAGGCAAAGAAAAAGGGCTTACCTTGCTGTAAGCCCTTCGTCTTGTTTGGTGGCTACACAGGGACTTGAACCCCGGACCCCAGCATTATGAATGCTATGCTCTAACCAACTGAGCTATGTAGCCGATGGCGCGCATTATTCTCTTGAACGCCCCCTCTGTCAACACTCATTTCAAAAAAAATTTGCACGCTTTCAAAAACTTAGCGGCCAGCCCCGGTTTTAGCGCACCACAAGCCAGTGCCCGAGCACACCCAGCAACTGCAGCTGCTGGGCTGCAGCCAGGGATTGCAGGCTTTGGCCAGGCCGGTCGAGGTTGAAATCGCCGCTCACACGGCGATGAGCCACGTGTTCATCCATCATCCACAGACGCTGCCCTTGGTAACCGGCAAGGCGCTCCAGCACCTGCCTCAATGGCATGTCTGTGGCTTTAAGGCGGCCGTTGCGCCAACTGTCAGCGGTTTTCAGATCAGCCTTCCGCACCGTATCGATGCGTGTGTCATCGAAGGTTACCCGCTCACCTGCCGAGACCATTCGCTGCTCACCCCCCTGGGTGACCATGGCCTTGCCACTGAATACCACGAGTTCGTCACGCCCTGCATGGCGGGCTATCTGCAAGCGAGTGCCGTATACCTGGATGCGTGCGTTGCCCACTTCCACGTCCATGGCCCGCCCGTCGAGCACGACTTCCATATGCACCTGGCCCTGCACCAGGTGCAGTTGGCGGGTGCGGCCGCGCAGGTCGACGTTCATCGCGCTGGCGCTGTCCAGGTTCAATGTCGTGCCATCCGCCAAGCGTATGCTGCGGCGCTCTCCCACATCGGTGTGCAGCTCGCTGGCCAGACGCTGTATCAGCGGCCAGTACAGGTAAGCAGCAGCGCCTAACCCTAGCAAGAACACAAGCGCCAACCCTTTACCCAGGTGACTGCGACGGACAGTGACATGCCGTGGGCGAGGGCGGGCAGGTGCGGGTTGCAGCTGTTGCCAGAACGTCTCCAGCTCGGCGTAGGCGTGGGCGTTCTCTTGTACCTGGCACCAGGCTGCAAATGCCTGGCGCTGGGTTTCGTCGCAACCGGGCTGGCGCAGCAACGAAAACCACGCCAGCGCTTCCTGTTGTGGGTCGGGCTGCAGCTGCTTGGCGGACATCGGGCTCATGGGGGCGGTCTGCTCACGATAGGGGCCGTTTGGCCTAACGATGACAGGGGTCATTGGCAGAGGATGCTAATTATATTGAGAACCATTTTCAAGTGCGTGGCGACAGGGGGATAAAAAAGGTAGCTATGTATCTATTTGATTCCTGATAATCGGATCCCAAACCAGAGGACGGAGATTCAGGCAAATGGCCACCAGTAGTGCCTCCACCGCATCCACCCCGGCAGCGGCAAGCCAAGCCTCGCCGATGGTGATGCGCATCATCGGTTTCTGCGCCTTGGCGCATTTGATCAACGACCTGATCCAGTCGGTGCTGCCGGCGATCTACCCGATGCTCAAGGCCAACTACGACCTGAGCTTCGCCCAGATCGGCATGATCACGCTCACGTTCCAGATCACCGCCTCGCTGTTGCAGCCTTGGGTCGGCTTCTTCACCGACCGCAGGCCCACGCCTAATCTGTTGCCGCTAGGCACCCTGTGCACATTGGTGGGGATCGTGATGCTGGCCTTCGTTGGCAGTTTCCCGATGATCCTGCTGGCGTCGGCGCTGGTGGGCATTGGCTCGTCGACCTTCCACCCGGAAACCTCGCGTATTGCACGGCTGGCCTCGGGCGGGCGCTTCGGCCTGGCCCAGTCGACCTTCCAGGTCGGTGGCAACACCGGCTCCGCTCTGGGCCCGCTGCTGGCAGCGGCCATCGTCATTCCGTTCGGCCAGACCCATGTGGCCTGGTTCGGCCTGGCCGGGCTGTTCTTCCTCGGCGTTACCCTGATGCTGCGCGGCTGGTACAAGGAGCACCTCAATCAGGTCAAGGCGCGCAAGACGGTTCAGGCCACCCACGGCATTTCGCGCAATCGGGTAATTGCGGCGCTGATCGTGCTGGGCTTGCTGGTGTTCTCCAAGTACTTCTACATGGCCAGCTTCACCAGCTACTTCACCTTTTACCTGATCGAGAAGTTCGGTGTGTCGGTGGCCAGCTCGCAGCTGCACCTGTTCCTGTTCCTCGGCGCGGTGGCGGCGGGCACCTTCTTTGGCGGGCCGATCGGTGACCGTATCGGGCGCAAGGCAGTCATCTGGTTTTCAATACTGGGCGTGGCGCCGTTCACGCTGGCGCTGCCGTATGCCGACTTGTTCTGGACCACGGTGCTGAGCGTGGTGATCGGCTTTATCCTGGCTTCTGCGTTTTCTGCGATCGTGGTGTATGCGCAGGAACTGGTGCCGGGCAGCGTGGGCATGATTGCCGGGATCTTCTTCGGCCTGATGTTCGGCTTTGGTGGCATTGGCGCTGCGCTGTTGGGGTACGTAGCAGACCTGCGTGGTATCGAATACGTGTATGGGTTGTGCTCGTTCCTGCCATTGTTCGGGTTGTTGGCGGTGTTTCTGCCAAGTACAGGTAAACGCTGAACGCGCCGGGGGCCTGGCAGAGGCCCCTGGGCAATTGACGAGCCCCCCGGAGGTGGCTAGAGTGCCGCCTCTTTTTTCAATCACCTGCGTAGTAGCCAAAGCAATGCGCCGTACCCAGTCCCTCCCACACGCCCGCCAGCCTGCCTTCCAGGCACTGCGTCGTGCATGGCCGAGTGACACGGTGCTCAAGCGCCGCCGCAGCGTGCTGTTTGCCTTCACCTTCTCGCCACACCTCGCCTGAACTGATCTGCGCTTTCGCGTCGCTCGCCGTTCCGGCGTGCGCGCCTGTTTCTGCACGTCTTTTCGGTTTGCCAGGAGTGGTACATGAACATGCGTTTATTGGCGGGCTTGTTGTTCGCCGTTTCTGTCGTGGGTTTCAGTTTGGGGGCCAGCTTGCCGCTGGTGTCGTTGCGCCTGCATGAAGCGGGGGCGAGCACCCTGGAAATCGGCATCATCTCGGCCATCCCTGCCGCCGGCATGATGCTCTCGGCTTTTCTGGTCGACATCTGCTGCCGCCATCTCACCCGGCGCACTATCTATCTGCTGTGTTTCAGCCTGTGCACGGTCAGCATCGCCTTGCTCGAGTCCGCGTTCGGCTCGTTGTGGCTGCTGGCGTTGCTGCGCCTGGGCCTGGGGCTTGGCATGGGGATCGCCATCATCCTCGGCGAGTCGTGGGTCAACGAACTGTGCCCCGAACATAACCGCGGCAAGATCATGGCCTTGTACGCCACCAGCTTTACGGGCTTTCAGGTGCTGGGCCCGGCCATGCTGGCAGTGTTGGGCGCCGATAGCCCGTGGATCACGGGTGTCGTCACGGTCTGTTATGGGCTGGCGTTGCTGTGCATTGTGCTGACGGTGCCCAACGACCATGTCGAGCACGAAGAGGGCGAAAAAAGCTTCGGCCTGGCCGGGTTCTTCCGTGTGGCACCGGCGTTGTGCATGGCGGTGCTGTTCTTCTCGTTCTTCGATGCCGTGGTGCTGTCGCTGCTGCCGGTGTACGCCACCAGCCATGGCTTTGCCGTTGGCGTGGCGGCGTTGATGGTGACGGTGGTGTTTGCCGGCGACATGCTGTTCCAGCTGCCGCTGGGCTGGTTGGCCGACCGGGTTGAGCGCACAGGGTTGCACCTGGCGTGCGGGCTGGTGGCGATGGTGATCGGCATCGGTTTGCCTTGGCTGCTGAATCTGACCTGGCTGCTGTGGCCGCTGCTGGTGGTGCTGGGCGCGGTGGCGGGGGGGATCTATACCTTGGCGCTGGTGCTGATCGGGCAGCGCTTCAAGGGCCAGGACCTGGTCACTGCCAACGCCAGTGTGGGCTTGCTCTGGGGCGTAGGCAGCCTGGTCGGGCCGCTGGTCAGTGGGGCGGCCATGAATGTCGCGCCCCACGGTTTGCCCATGGCGCTGGCCCTGATGGCCGGGCTGTTCGTGTGCTTTGCCAGGCAGTCATACCGGCGCCGTGGGCGGATGCGGGCTGTGGCGCAGTGATACCCCTTTACGCCGCGCCGATGCTGACCCAATAGCGCGTTCGGTACTCGACCCGCACGGGCAGGCTGCGGGTGAGCAGTTGCAGGATTTGCCCGGTGTCAGCCAACTGATAGGTGCCGGAAACCTTCAAGCCCGCCACTTCTGGAGCGCAGCGCAACAGGCCCGGTCGGTAGCGGCCGAGTTCGCTGACAAACTCGGCAAGCGGCATCTGCTGCACGCTGAGCACACCTTCGGTCCAACCCCAGGGGTCGTTGTGCAGTGTTCTGGCCTGAATGCTGCCGTTGGCGCTGACTTGCAAGGTTTCACCGGGCAGCACCTGCCTCGCTGACGCCGAGGCAGGGAACAGCGTGACTTCACCACGCCGCACCGACAGCAGCAGGCCCTGGCTGTTTTCGCGCAGCAACAGCTGGCCATCGAAGGTGGTCAGCGGGCCGACAGGGGTGGCGACGTGGAATGGGCGGTTGTCGTTGGGGTTGCTGTCCAGGCTGACCTCGCCATGGATCAGTTTCAGCTGGCGTTGTTCCGCACTGTAGTGCAAGTCGATGGCACTGGCAGTGTTGAGCTGGATGCGGCTGCCGTCACTGCCTTGCCATTGGCGCCGTTCACCGGTGGCGGTGCTGGTGTCGGCCAGCAGCTGTGGCAGGCCTAGCGGTTCGCGCGCGGCCCAGCCCAGGCTGCCGCCCACGGCCAACAGCCCCAGTAACTTCAGGTGGTCCCTGCGGCTGGCTTTGGGGTGCTGGCTAGCGTCCAGGGTGCGCCGGCTCAGGTCCTTGGGCAGCCCGGCCAGTTCATCGCCCAGATGATTGACCCGCTGCCAGGCCAGGCGGTTGTGTGGGTGGCTGGCCAGCCAGTGTTGAAACTGCTGCTCGGTGCGCGGGCTGGGGGTGTCGAAACGCAGCTTTACCAGCCAGTCGATGGCCTGATCGACTTGCGTTTGAGCGGGCGTACCATCAGGCATCGGCATAGCGCAACCGGTAGCAGACGCCCAGGGCCTTGGCCAGATCGCGCTCAACGGTGGCCCTGGACACCTCCAGACGTTGGGCAACCTGCACGATGCTCAAACCGTCTAGCTGGGCCAGCAGGAACGCTTGGCGGACGCGCGGTTTCAACTGGTGCAAGGCGCGGTCGAGGCGTTCCAGGCTATCGAGGATGACAAGCTTATCCTCTTCGCTGGGCACTTCTGCTTCGGGCAGGTGAGCCAGGCTCTCCTGGTAGGCCCGCTCCAGCGCGCGGCGGCGGAACTGGTCGATCATCAAACCACGGGCGATGCTGCTGAGGTAGGCGCGCGGTTCTTTGAGCGGCGACACGTGGCGGGCGCGCAACAACCGCACGAAGGTATCCTGGGCCAGGTCTGCGGCATGTTCACTGCAACCGACCCGGCTGCGTAACCAGCCACGCAACCAGGCATGGTGAGACTGGTAGAGCAGAGCGACCTCGGTGGGCTTGAGCGTGTCGTTGATCTGCATCGTAGAGAAGGCCCAGTCCAGTGATGTGTGCGATTGTGAATAGTTCTCAATTCTATGCGGGGAAGATGGCGCTGAGCAATGGAATGCCAAAGATTAGCTGCGCAAGAACCGGCGTTTGCCCGATGAACGGCTGCGCTAAGCTGGACCTGCAATCGACTTGATGGAGGTGCCATGATGCTGGCTGACCTTTCGCCTGAGGCCTATCACGAGGCCACGCAACACCTGGCGGCACTTGACCCGGACTGGTCGCGGCATATCGCAGCGATCGGGCCCTGCCTGCACCAGGCTACGCCGGGACGTGAGCCTTATGAGGCATTGGTGCGGGCGATTGCCTACCAGCAACTGCACGCCCGCGCCGCCGAGGCGATCCTGGGGCGTTTGCTGGCGCTGTTCCCGGCAGATGATTTTCCGCAGCCAGAGCAGTTGTTGGCGGTAACCCCGGAAACCCTGCGTGCCTGCGGCTTTTCGGCGAGCAAGCTGGTGACGGTCCAGGGCATTGCTCAAGCCACCCTGGAGGGCTTGGTACCGACGCGGGAGCAGGCGTTAACCATGGCTGACGAGGCGTTGATCGAACGCCTGGTGGCGTTGCGTGGGGTAGGGCGGTGGACGGTGGAGATGCTGCTGATCTATAGCCTGGGGCGTTCTGACATTCTGCCGGTGGACGATTTTGGTGTGCGCGAGGGGTATCGGCGGCTCAAAGGGCTGGAGTCGGCGCCGACACCGGCGCAAATGCGTTCGCTGGGCGGCGCCTGGCGGCCGTTTCGTACCGTGGCGGCCTGGTACCTGTGGCGGGCCTGAGGTTTTTGCATCGCCCGTACAGGCAACAACATATCCGGGAAACAAAGATGAACCTCTACACCACCCCTGACCAACGCTGGCAAGCCGTAGAGAGCCGCGACACTGCCGCCACAGGCCACTTTGTCTACGCCGTACGTACCACTGGCGTCTACTGCCACCCCGGCTGCAAATCACGCCAGGCCAAGCGCGTGAACGTCGAGTTCTACGACACTGCCGCGGCTGCCGAGGCTGCCGGCTACCGTGCTTGCAAACGCTGTATCAGCAAGGCCAGCGCCACCCGCCATAGCCAGCTGGTTACCCACGCCTGCCGCTTGATCGAAACCAGCGACCCCGCGCCAAGCCTCGACCAACTCAGTGCACAGCTGGCCGTCAGCCCCTTCCACCTGCATCGGCTGTTCAAGGCCGAAACTGGGGTCACCCCCAAGGCCTACGCCACAGCCTTCCGGGCCCGGCGCCTGCGTGCGCATCTGGAAGACGGCCAGCACTCTGTCACCGATGCTATTTACAACGCCGGCTACAACTCCAACAGCCGCTTCTACGAAAGCGCCGACCAGCGCCTGGGCATGCGCCCCCGGCAATACCGCGCCGGCGGTGCCGGGGCAAGCATTCACTTCGCCCTTGGGCAGTGCTCGCTGGGTGCAATATTGGTCGCCCAGAGCGACAAGGGTATCTGCGCGATTCTGCTGGGCGACGACCCCGAGGGCTTGTTGCACGAGCTGCAGGATCAGTTCCCCAAGGCCCACCTGATTGGCGGCGACAGCGCCTACGAACAGAGGGTGGCCGAAGTGATCGGTTTCGTCGAAGCGCCCGCCTTGGGCCTGGCCCTGCCGCTGGATGTACAAGGCACCGCGTTTCAGGAGCGGGTGTGGCAGGCGCTGCGTGAGGTGCCGGCCGGCAGCCGGGTCAGCTACACCGACATCGCCGAGCGCATTGGCGCCCCCAAGGCCGTGCGGGCGGTAGCCATGGCCTGCGCGGCCAACCGTATTGCCGTGGCCATCCCTTGCCACCGCGTAGTGCGCCGGGATGGCGACATCAGCGGTTACCGCTGGGGCGTGGAGCGCAAACAGCAATTGCTGAAGCGAGAAACGGCACTCTCCTGACAGCCCGAAGCCGCGTAGAATCCCCCGCCAAATCGAATTGCAAAGAGGAATATTCGATGAGGCGTGTCAGCCTTGCCCGTTATTGCCCAGGTCTGATTGCCCTGCTGGCCCTGATGCTGTTGCTTGTCAGCCCGGCCTGGTCGGCCCCGGCCACGCCATTGTCCAACCTGGCGGCTGCCGAAGCGCCCGCACTGGACGAAAACGCCAGCCTCGAACAGCTGAGTGACCGCTTGGACCTGATCCGCCAAGGCGTCACCAGCGAGGCCAACGACGACGTGCTGTCGCAACTGCGCCTGGGCGCGATGCAGGTTCAGCGTCAAGCTGATGCACTGAGTACACAGCGCACTGCCGATGTGGGAAAACTCGACGACCAGCTGAAGGTCATCGGCCCGGCCCAGCCGGACGAGGCTGCTACCCTGACACAGCAGCGCAAAGCGCTGGAGGCCGAGAAAAAGGCGCTGGTAGCCCAGCAGGATCAGGCCACCAAGCTGACCCAGTCGGCCCGTGACCTGTCCACGCAAATCGTCAACCTGCGCCGCAGCCAGTTCAACTCGCAAATCACCAGCCGTGCAGCCTCGCCGCTGAGCCCAGCCTTCTGGCAGAGCATCATCCGCCCCACCCAGGACGACGTGGCGCGCCTGCGTGACCTGCGCAGCGAGGCGGCCGATGCCATCAGCAGCGCCTTCAGCGCCGAAAACCGCTGGCTGTTCGTTGCCAGCCTGGTGGCGGCGATTCTGGTGTGGACGTTGGTGCGGCGCGTGCTTGAACGCTTGCTGGCCAGTGCCATGGTCCACTGGCTGCCGGAGGGCCGCCTGCGCCGCAGCGCCTTGGCTCTGGGCGTTAGCCTGGCAACCCTGGGCACCATCGCCGGCTCGGTGTCGTTGCTGCGCTGGGGGCTGGAAAGCAATGCACGCTTGGGTTCGGATATCGCCAGCCTGACCAATCACATTCTCACCCTGGTGGTGTTCAGTGCCTTCATCACAGGCCTGGGCCGCGCCATGCTGATGCTGCAGCGTCCGTCCTGGCGGTTGCCGGCGATCCACGACGAAGTCGCCAGTGCGCTGGGCTGGTTCCCGAAGGTGCTGGCATTGGCACTGATGGTCATGATGACCATGGAGCGCATGAACAGCGTGATCGGCGCCAGCCTGGCGCTGACGGTGGCCGTCAACGGGCTGACCGCGCTGGTGGTGGCGCTCACCTTTGCAGGCGCGCTGCTGTGTTACCGCCGCACCCTGCGCAAGCATGGCCTGGAGCGCCCGACGGGCCTGGCCGGGCTGATCCCGTTCGTGATGGTCATCTGGCTGACGTTGATCCTGCTGGCACTGCTCACCGGCTACCTGACACTCGCCTATTTCCTCACCGCCAAGCTGTTGTGGGTCAGCCTGGTGATCACCTGTGCCTACTTGCTGACCACCTTCTTCGGCGACCTGTGCGAAACCCTGCTGTCACCCCGCCAGCCCGGTGGCCTGGCTCTGGCGTCGACCCTGGGCCTGGCCCCTCGCCACCAGGCCCAGGCCAGTACCATACTGGCCGGCATTGGCCGCACGGTCGTGCTGTTCCTGGCACTGCTGCTGGTGTTGATGCCGTCGGGCACCAGCCCTAGCGAATTGCTGTTGAGTCTGGGCGACTGGGATGGGACCGGCGGCAAGCTGCTCGGTAACCTGAACATCGTGCCGCAGGACATCCTGCTGGCCTTGGCGATCTTCCTCGGCGGCCTGTTCGCCATCCGTGTGGTCAAGCGCTGGCTGAGCGACCGCCTGCTGCCGGAAACCGAGATGGACGCCGGCATGCGGGCCTCGCTGGTAACCCTGGTGGGTTACCTGGGTTTCCTGTTCCTGGCCATGCTGGTGATGTCGACCTTGCGTATCAACCTCACCAGTCTGACCTGGGTGGTCAGTGCCCTGTCGGTCGGTATCGGTTTCGGTTTGCAGCAGATCGTGCAGAACTTCATTTCCGGCCTGATCCTGCTGACCGAGCGCCCGGTGAAGGTCGGCGACTGGGTCAGCCTGGCGGGTGTCGAGGGGGATATCCGCCGCATCAATGTCCGCGCCACCGAGATCCAGATGTCTGACCGTTCCACGGTGATCGTGCCCAACTCGCAGTTCATCTCGCAGAACGTGCGCAACGTGACCATGGGCAACGCGCTGGGCGTGGTCAGCATTACCCTGACACTGCCGCTGGAGACCGATGCCAACCGCGTGCGTGAGCTGCTGCTGGCGGCTTACCATGAGCATGAGGCGATTCTGGATGCGCCAGCTACCTCGGTGTCGTTCAAGGACCTGACGGCCAGCGGTATGGTGATCGGTGTGAGTGGCTATGTGGCTGGGCCGCGGCAGGTATCGGGCACCCGCAGCGACCTGCTGTTCACCATTCTTGGCCGGTTGCGTGATGAAGGCATTCCACTGTCTTCGCCGCAGAGCATGGTGCTGGTGCAGGAAGGTACGCGGCCGGCTGACGAGTCGGTGTAGGCATCGGGGGGCAAGGCCCCCCAACTCAATGCTGTTTGGCCTGCCTGATACGCAGCAGTATCACCAGCAGCACCAGCAGTACTGGCGGCGCCATGGCCATCAAGCCATCGCGCGCCGTCAGTCCCAACCCCAGTACATTCAGCCCGCCATACAAAAGCTTGAACAGATTCAGCAGGTAATAGGTGATGGCGATGATCGACAGCCCCTCCACCGCTCGCTGGATTTTCACCTGGGCATCTGCCCGGGCATTGAGGCTGCGCAAGATCTCGGCGTTCTGCTCCTCCATCTCAACTTGCACCCGCGCCTGCAGCAAGTCGCCCAGGTTGGCCACGTTCTTCGCCAACTGCTCCAGCCGTTGCTCGGTGGCTGCGCAGTAACGCACGGTCGGCTTGAACCGGCGCTCGATGAATACCCCAAGGCGCTGGCAGTCGCCCACATGGCTTTCCCGCAACTCCCCCAGGCGTTCGAACACCAGCTGTGCGTAGGCCTGGGTGGCGCCAAAGCGGTGACGGGTTTTTACCGTGCGGCTTACAACCTGACGTGACAGGTGGGCAATGGCTTCCAAGAGCCCCTTGGAATCATGGCCATCGACCCCGGCACTGCGCTCGGAGAGGCAGACCAGGGTCTTGTCGAAGGCATCCAGTTCCTGGCTCAGTTGCTTGGCCGTGCTCAGGGTCAGCGAAGCCATCATGCGGTACGTCTCGATTTCCAGCAGGCGGCGGATCATGCGGCCCTGGCGGTAGGCATTGAGGCGCCTGTTGATGAACAGGAAGCGGTTGGTGCCATCCTCGGTCAGGCGGAAGTCGCTCCACACCACCGCATCGCCACCACCCACGCACGAGCCGCACGGGTCTTTGAAACCATAGTGGGCCAGGTTCAGGTCCTGTTCGTGACGTACCAGCACCTGCACTGCATTGATCACCTGCGCCGCCTGCGGCGCAATCGCCTCGGCCAGCACCGGCGGTAGGGTTTGCCATGTGGTATCGGCTGTGGTGCATGGCACAACCAGCGTCAACGTGAAGAACTCGGTGTGCCGCTCCCATTTGAACGGGTGGCCATCCATGTCAGTGATGCCTTGTGCGGCACCGGTGTCCGAAACATCAGGGCAGCAGCGTTGTAGCAATGCTGTACAGGCAGCATCGCCGCCGAGCAAGGCCAGGTGGAAGACATGCGCCGGGCCGTCGAAATAGAGTGACGGACGGGCGTGCAGTTCATTGTGCAAGGCGGTGCGTTGAGGGTGCATGGGTGGTCCGGCCTGGTGTTGTGATTATGGGGGTACCAGGAAGTGGGACTTTGCGGGCACTGGAGAAAGTCACGCGGGGGGAATGTTTGTATGGCCTGTACCGGCCTCTTCGCGGGTGAACTGCTCGTGGGCGCTCAACAGTTGAAAAGCCTTCGCGGTCGCCTGTAGGCGCGGGTTTACCCGCGAAAGGGCCGGCCCTGCTGGCCAATTTCCACCGGCCGCTCACCGTCGCAGCCGCCACCGTATTCGGGGGTAAACCCGCTCCTACACACGCACAGGTCGTTGTAGGCGCGGGTTTACCCCCGAACACCGGCAGAGCCGGTGCCATCCACCGCGTTGGTTTCTTCGCGGGCATGCCCGCTCCCACAAGATGACCACAGGCCTGAGGTGTTGTGGATTACCTGTGGGGGTTTACCCGCGAGGAGGCCGGAAAACCATAGATTTCGCCTTGCCCCACGGTTTGATGATTAATCACCTCTATTTCAAAGCCTTTCCAGGCATTGCCGCCGTTGAAGCTGCAGGTTGCTGCCTGTCGACTGACACCGGTGAGAAGTTTCAAGGCGGCCCCTTGCGATATCAGCCCAGACAGCGGGTTACATGCTTGACCGACTGATAGGCTGACAACCCCCAAGGCCCCAGCTCACGGCCGATCCCGCTGCCCTTGGTGCCCCCCCATGACGTTTCGACGAACACCGCCTGCACCGAGTTGATCCACACATGGCCAACCTCCAGCGCATCGGCCACGCGCTCGGCGCGTTCCAGGTCGGTGGAGCACACCGTGGCGACCAGCCCGAAGCGGCTGTCATTGGCTTCGGCAATGGCCTGTTCCTCGGTGGCAAAGCGCCGTGCGCAGAGCACCGGGCCAAAGATTTCCTCGGTCCACAGGCGGCTGTCTTTCGGCACATCGGTATACAGCGTCGGGCTGACGAACCAGCCTTCACGGTCCAGTGCATGGCCGCCAGCCAGGCACTGCAAACCTTCTTCCCGCGCCGTGGCAAAGTAGCTGGCCACCTTCAGCCATTGCGCCTGGCTGGTCAGCGGGCCCATGTCGACCTCTTCGGTCAAAGGATTACCCACCCGCAGGTTTTCCAGTGCCGCCTGCAAGCGCTGCAGCAGTGCATCGGCAATGCCGTCCTGCACCAGCAGCCGCGATGTGGCCGAACACATCTGGCCGGCGTTCCAGCTGATGCCGGCAACAATCCATTCCACCGCCTGGTCGACATCGCAATCATCGAACACCACGATGGCCGACTTGCCGCCCAGTTCCAGCGTCACCGGCCGGCACTGCGCCGACGCGCTGCGCATCACCTGGCAGCCGACGCTGTTGCTACCCGTGAAGGACAACTTGTCCAGGCCGTTGTGGTTGCTCAGTGCGGCGCCGGTCTCGGCCTTGCCGTTGACGATGTTCAGCACCCCGGCGGGCAGGCCCAGGGCGTCGGCGATCTGGCCGTAGGCCTGCTCGATCAGCGGGGTGACCTCTGAAGGCTTGAGCACCACGGTGCAACCGGCGGCCAAGGCCGGAGCAAGTTTCCAGGCGCTGGTCACCAACGGGAAGTTCCACGGCACGATCAGGCCGACCACGCCCACCGGTTCAAGGCGGGTGCGGGCGGTGAAACCCGGCGCAGCCAGCGGCACAGTGCGGTTTTTCGATGGCAGTTGCTCGGCCAGCTCGGCGTAATAGCCAAAGGTGGCGATGGCGTCATCCAGGTCGATTTCCGCTTCGTGACGCGGTTTGCCGCTATTGCGCATCTGCAGGGTGACAAGCGCTTCACGGCGTTGCCCGAGCTGTTCGGCAAAACCACGCAGGAAGGCGGCACGTTCACTGGCGCAGGTGCTTTTCCAGGCGGGCAGGGCGCTGCGGGCAGCGGCGACGGCCTGGTCGACCTGGCTCACGCTGGCGGCCATCAGCTCGGCGAACGGTTGCCCCAGTGCAGGGTCGTTGACACTGATGCAGTCGCTGCCTTGGCCTTCGACCCAATGGCCGGCGATATAGTGGGAAGTGGTCATGGTCGGTTTCCAGTCAGGCCATTTCGGCAGTGGTCACAGGCGTATGCGCGGTGCTTTTGCAACGCACCCATCGCGGGCCCAAGGGGCCATACACGCCAGCAGGTTCAGGGAACAGGTTGAGCAACAGCAGGTACAGCACGCCAGCCAGCCCCAGCGTGACCGGCAGGCTCAGGTCGATGCCGCCAGCCAGGTCACCCAGTGGGCCGACGAACTGCCCCGGCAGGTTGACGAAGCACAGGCCGACCGCCGCGCTGGGGATCCACGCCCCCATGCCGCGCCAGTTCCAACCGTGCAGGAACCAGTAGTGGCCACCACGCTGGCCGCGGGTGAATACCTGCAGGTCGTCGGCGTGGTAGAAGCCGCGGCGGGTAATCAGGCCAAGGATCATGATCACCATCCACGGGCTGGTGCAGGTAATGATCAGCACGGCAAAGGTCGATACGCTCTGCACGAGGTTGAAGGTGAAGCGGCCAATGAAGATGAAGCCGATCGCCAGCACGCCGATCAGCAGGGTGGCGCCGGCTCGGCTGAGCAAGCGTGGGAACACGCTGGACATGTCCAGGCCGGTGCCATACAGCGCGGTGGTGCCGGTGGACATGCCGCCGATCACCGCAATCAGGCACACCGGCAGGAAGAACCAGCTTGGCGCTACCGCCAGCAGTCCGCCCACATAATTGTTGGCGGCGATGTAGTCTGGAGCCTGGGTGGCGACCAGGGTGGCCGTACACAGGCCGAACAGGAACGGAATCAGCGTCGCTCCCTGTGCCGCGATCACTGCCAGCATGATGCGTGCCTTGGGGGTTTCGCGTGGAATGTAGCGCGACCAGTCACCCAGGAAGGCGCCAAACGACACCGGGTTGCTCATGGCCAGGATCGCCGCGCCGACGAACGCAGCCCAGAAGCCTGCCTGGCCAAGGTTGACGCTGCCTGCGTAGCCGGCATCGAAGGGCCCGGCAAAGGCGACGATGCCCAGCAGGAACAGCAGGCTCGAGGCCCAAACGGCAATCTTGTTGACCCACAGCATGAAGCGGAAGCCAAAGATGCAGACCACCAGGACCAGCACCGCGAACACACCGTAGGCCAGCCCCAGGGTCAGGTCGGTCTCTGGCAGGCCGGCCAGGCGCTTGGCACCACCGACCAATGCATCCCCCGAGCTCCACACCGAGAGCGAGAAAAACGCCACCGCCGTGAGCAGCGACAGGAACGAGCCGACGATACGCCCGTGTACGCCAAAGTGCGCGCCCGATGAAACGGCGTTGTTGGTGCCGTTAAGCGCGCCGAACAGCCCCATCGGTGCAAGGATCAGCGCGCCGATGCCAACGCCAAGCAGAATCGCCCACACACCCGCCTGGAATGACAACCCGAAAAGCACCGGGAAGCTGCCCAATACGGCGGTAGCGAAGGTATTGGCACCGCCGAAGATCAGGCGGAACAGGTCTAGCGGGGAGGCGTCGCGTTGATCTGCGGGGATCTGTTCGACGCCGTTGGTCTCGATACCGGTCGAGTGGCTCATGGTGGTGCTCCAGCGCGGTTGTTGTAGCCAGCGCAGTGCGCGGGCCTTTTTGTGGGTGCGATGGCAGGGCGGCAGCGCCGCGTAAAGGGTGATCAGGCCGGTGTTACGACCGACAGGTGCTCGTGGCAGGCCAGCCACTGGTCACCATGGCGGCGGAAGACAATGGTCTCGCGTTCGCTCAACGGGTGCTCTTCACCGCCGATGCGGATATGCGTGGCCACATCGTGCATGAAAACAGCCACGTCGCCTTGCAGGCTTACATGGGCGTTGCCCGATTCGCAGGCAAGCACGGTAAAGCCCTCGGCCTGCCACTGGGCCCACAGCTCTTCATAGGCGCGACGCGACAGCAGCGGATACGGCAAGGTGTGAAACAGAAAGGTGGCGTCTTCGCTGAAGCAGGCGAAATAGCGGGCGGTGTCGTTGCTGGCGAACGCCGCGACGAGGTCGGCGGCAGCTTGCCGCACTTGGAGTGTCTGGTCCACGGGAGTGGCCTCACGGTTTTTTGTGATTGTGGTGAAGCGATTCTGGTGGCGGTGGGCGAGGGGAAAAATCGCTGGCGGCAAATAATCAGTTCAGGAATTTGTGAAGTGATGGGGCACATGGCAGTACAGGCAAGCCGACTGACGGTCTCTCCCACCCTCCATCCTTGCCTACGCTGATACTCCCAACCCGCTGAAGCAAGGAGATCCACTGTGACCTTCCAATACAAGCGTCTGGACAAGAACAACGCAGCCGTACTGCTGGTCGACCATCAGACCGGTTTGCTCTCGCTGGTAAGGGACATCGACCCCGACCGCTTCAAGAACAACGTCTTGGCCCTGTCCGACCTGGCCAAATACTTCAAGCTGCCGACCATCCTCACCACCAGTTTCGAGACGGGGCCCAACGGCCCGCTGGTGCCGGAGCTGAAAGAGCAGTTCCCTGATGCCCCCTACATTGCACGCCCGGGCAACATCAACGCCTGGGACAACGAAGATTTCGTCAAAGCGGTAAAAGCCACCGGCAAGAAACAGCTGCTGATTGCTGGCGTGGTCACTGAAGTATGCGTGGCTTTCCCGGCCCTGTCGGCGTTGGAGGAGGGCTTCGAGGTATTCGTCGTCACCGACGCCTCTGGCACGTTCAACGAACTGACCCGTGATTCGGCCTGGCGACGCATGGAGGCTGCCGGGGCGCAGCTGATGACCTGGTTCGGCGTGGCCTGCGAACTGCACCGTGACTGGCGCAACGACATCGAAGGGCTGGGTACCCTGTTCTCCAACCATATCCCGGACTACCGCAACCTGATGACCAGTTACAACAAGCTGGCCAAATAGTGCCTCCCGGGGGCTGCACGACAGCCCCCACATCAATCTGCAAGCGAAGCGGCAAACTGGCATTAATCGACCATACTCACTCTTCATTCGCCTTCAGGAGCGTGTCATGTCGAAGCCGTCCAGGAAGCCCCCCAAAAAACAGCCAGAAAAGCTGGGCGGCAAGGCCTACGAAAAAGCGCTCAAGAACCTGCATGTAGAGTTGGTGAAGCTACAGGAGTGGGTGGTCGCCAAGGGCCTGAAGGTATGCATTGTCTTCGAAGGCCGCGATGGCGCCGGCAAGGGCGGCACCATTAAGGCCATTACCGAGCGTGTCAGCCCGCGGGTGTTTCGTGTAGTGGCGCTGCCCGCACCGACCGAGCGGGAAAAGACCCAGATGTACCTGCAGCGTTACCTCGGTCATCTGCCTGCGGCGGGTGAAGTGGTGATCTTCGATCGCAGCTGGTACAACCGTGCGGGCGTTGAGCGGGTAATGGGCTTTTGCTCTGGCGAGCAAGCGGACAAGTTTCTGACCGGAGTACCCGGGTTCGAAAGGGTCATAGTCGATTCAGGGATCATCCTCATCAAGTACTGGCTTGAAGTCAGCGCCGATGAGCAGACTCGGCGCCTGCAGGATCGCATCAACGACGGCCGCAAGCTGTGGAAGTTATCGCCAATGGACGTCAAGTCGTATAGCCGCTGGGATGAATACACCCAAGCGCGTGATGACATGTTCCAGGCGTCGGATACCGCTTGGGCGCCGTGGTTCATGGCCAACTCCAACGACAAACGTCGCGCCCGACTGAATATCATCAGCCATCTGCTCAGCCGTATTCCCTACAAGGATATAACCCGCGACCAGCACGTGAAGCTGCCCAAACGCGGCAAGATCGGCAAGTACAAGGCTGTCGCCTACCCGTTCAAGTTCGTCGAAGAACGTTTCTGAACCCCTCCCTGCAGGGAGCTGCGAAGGTACGAGCTCATGCCACATGACGGCAGCCTGTTGCAGGCGACGGTGGTATTCCTTTTGGCTGTGGTGCTTCTGGTACCGCTGGCGCAGCGTCTGAAAATGGGCGCAGTACCGGGATACCTCTTGGCAGGTATCTTGATTGGTCCGTCGGTGTTTGGCCTGCTCGGCAACCCGGACAACGTGGCGCGGCTGTCGGAAATGGGCGTGGTCATGCTGCTGTTCGTGATTGGCCTGGAGTTGTCCCCAAGGCGCCTGTGGACCATGCGCCGAGCGCTATTTGGCGTCGGCAGTTTGCAAGTGGGGCTGACCGCCGTGCTGCTTGGGCTACTGGCATTCTGGCTGTTCGACCAATCGAAACCCGCCGCCATCGTGCTGGGGCTGGGCCTGGCGCTGTCGTCCACCGCCTTTGGCTTGCAGGTACTGGCCGAGCGCAAGGACCTGGGCAAACCTCATGGCCGCCTGGCCGTGGCCATCCTGCTGTTCCAGGACATTGCCGCCATTCCCTTGATTGCCGTGGTGCCGCTGCTCGGTGGCGATGTCAGCACTGCTGACGAAGGTGCCTGGCCTTTGTTGGCTGTAGCTGTCGGCATTGGAGTGCTGATTGTTTTTGGCCGTTATCTGCTGACCCCGATATTCAAGTGGACGGTGGGTTCGGGCCTGCCTGAGCTGTCGACCGCCACGGCCTTGCTGGTCGTGCTGGGCACCGCTTGGTTGATGGAGCATGTGGGTGTGTCGATGGCGCTGGGGGCGTTTCTGGCCGGTGTGCTGATGGCCGAGTCGCCGTTCCGCCATGAACTGGAAACCCAGATCGAGCCGATCAAAGGCCTGCTGCTTGGATTGTTCTTCGTTGGCGTAGGTATGAGTGCCGACCTGCGCCTGCTGTTCGGCATGCCGCTGATGGTGCTGGGCCTCACCCTGCTGCTGGTGGTGATCAAGCTGCCCTTGCTGTATGGCCTGGGGCATACGGTCGGTGGGCTCAACCAGGCCCAGGCGTTATGCCTGGGCGTGGTGCTGGCTTCGGGCGGCGAGTTTGCCTTCGTGGTGTTCAAGCTGGCGCTGGAGCACCAGGTACTCACCCAGCAGGTACACGACCTGCTGGTGCTGGCCATCACCTTGTCGATGGCAGTGGTGCCCTTGGTCATGATGGCCCTGGCGCGGCAGCTACGCGATGACAGCCCTTTACAGGCATCCCCTGAAACGGGCCAGTGAATTGCGCCTTGCTGGCGCATTGGGTATCGGGAGGTGAGTCATGCAGTCGAGTTTCAAGCTGGACAGCGCCCTTTCGCGGGGCTTGCTCGATGTGCTCATCAAGGCCGGTCTGGTGGCAGCCTTGGTGATCTTCGCCTTCCAGGTGTTTCAGCCGTTCCTGGAGTTGATGATGTGGGCGGTGATCCTGGCGGTTACGTTGTACCCATTGCATTGCCGTATCCAGCGCCGCACCGGGCTCAAGCAAGGCTATGTGGCGACGCTGGTGGTGCTATTGGTTCTGGTGCTGCTGTTGGTGCCTATCTACCTGGTGATGATGTCGATTGGCGAATCGGTAAACAGCCTGGTGACGCTGCTCAAGAGCGGCGCCTGGAGCGTGCCGGTCCCGCCTGATTCCGTGGCGACCTGGCCACTGATCGGGCCGAAGGTGCATGCGCTGTGGTTGGCGGCCTCCGAAAACATGGCCAGTGTGTTGAATCAGTGGATGCCCCAGATGAAGGGGGCCGGGCTAACGGTGCTGGGCGCTGCGGCCAGCGCCGGTGGGGCCTTTCTTCTGTTCATCGGCGCAATCATCATTTCCGGGGTCATCATGGCCTTTGGTGAACGCGGTGAAATCGCTGCCCAGCGCATCGCCATGCGGGTTTCAGGCGCAGAGCGCGGTAAACCCCTGGCCACGCTGTGTACGGCTACCATTCGCGCGGTGGCACAAGGGGTGATCGGCATTGCCTTCATCCAGATGCTGCTGATCGGTGTTGGTTTTATCGTCAAAGGGGTTCCCGGTGCCGGGATGCTGGCCATCGTCATCCTCATGCTGGGCATTGCACAGGCCCCGGCGACGCTGGTGACCTTGCCGGTGATCATCTATGTGTTCAACGCCGAAGGCTTCACGGTGGCGACCATCATTTTTGCCGTCTACACCTTTGTCGCCGGCCTTGCCGACAACGTGCTCAAGCCGCTGCTGCTGGGACGCGGGGTCGATGTACCAATGCCGGTGGTACTGATCGGCGCATTGGGCGGGATGGTGGTCAAAGGCATCATCGGCTTGTTCATCGGCCCGGTAATCCTTGGCGTGGCCTACGTATTGTTCTGGCAATGGGTTGCGCTGCAGGTGCCGGAGCAACCGGCGCCACCTGCCGCCTGAGCCATGCCCAACCGCTGCTGTGGCCTGGGGCTGCTGATCGTGCTGGCCGGTTGCACCCAAGTCGGCCCGGATTATGAAAAGCCCCAAACGCCGTGGTTGGGCGGCTGGAGCACGCCAATGCTGGAGCAGGCCGAGCGCAGCGCGGCGGCGCCCGACCTGCGCGAGTGGTGGGCGGTGTTTGCCGACCCGACGCTGGATACGCTGATAGCTGAGGCCGATGCCAACAACACCAACCTGCGCGTGGCTGGCCTGCGTATCGCTGAAGCCCGTGCCCAGTTGGCCATCGTGCAAACCGGGCGTTATCCACAGCTGCAGCAACTGAGTGCGCAGAGCCTGTACCTGAAGCAGCACCAGTCCGGTACGCCCTCCGCCCGTGATTCGGTGTTCTGGCAATCCAGCGTGGGCTTCGACATCGGCTGGGAAATTGACTTCTGGGGCCGCTTCAGTCGCGCCATCGAAAGCGCCGATGCCGTCTATTTCGCCTCCCAGGCCAACTACGCCGATGCCATGCTGCTGCTACGTGCGCAGGTGGCCGACACCTACTTTGCCCTGCGCACTGCCGAAGCGCGGCTGGCTATTGCACAAGAGAACGCCAAGCGCCAGGCGCGTAGCCTGGAGATCACCGAGCGGTTGTTCCGCCACGGTGAAAATGACGAACTCGACTGGCAGCAGGCGCGTACTCAATACCTGGCGACCCAGGCCACCATTCCCGAGTTCGAGAACCAGCTCAATGCCCTGCGCAATGTGCTGTGTTCGCTGCTCGGCCGCCCGCCTGGGCCGCTGCCGCAGCTGGCGGCCGGCCATGGCCAACTGCCCTTGCCAGACCGGGCAGTGTTGCAGGATGTACCGGCCAGCCTGCTGCAGCGCCGCCCGGACATCCGTGCCGCCGAGCAGGCAGTGGCGGCGCAGTCGGCGCTGGTCGGGGTGGCCGAGGCCGATCTTTATCCACAGCTGAGCTTGCTTGGCAGTATCGGCTGGACCTTTTTATCGGCCAATCATCTGCCCGACACCTTCGACCTGGCGGCTGGCCCAAGCCTGATCTGGAACCCGTTCGACTATGGCCGGCGCAAGAACACCGTACGCGTGGAAGATGCCCGCTTGCAGCAACTGATCGAGTTGTACCACCAGGGCGTGCGCGAAGCCGCCCGTGAGGCCGACGATGCTGCCAGCGGGCTGGTGCGCTCGCTGCAGAGTGCAACCATTCGCGACCAGGCCTCTCAGGCTGCGCAGCGCTCGCTGAATCTGGCCAGCTCGCAATACCGCGAAGGCTTCGCTGATTTTCAACGGGTGCTCGATGCTCAGCAACTGCTGTTGCAGCAACAGGACGGTTACCTGGTCAGCCGTGGCAACGCGGTCAGCAGCCTGGTGACGTTGTACAAGGCCCTGGGTGGTGGTTGGGACGCCAGCCGCGCGCCGATCGACCCGGCCACCCGCCAGCAAATGCAGCAACGCACCGACTGGGGCGAGTTGCTCGACGAGCCAGCCCCCACCGCGCATGCACAAGGTGAAACCGAATGAGCGACGCCACGCCCACGCCGCCCCCGTCAGCCCCGGATCGCGGCATGCGCTGGGTGCTGCTGCTGATTGCCGTCAGCCTGCTCTGGTACTTGCTGGCTGACCGCTATACGCCGTACACCCAGCAAGCTCGCCTGCAGGCTTACGTGGTCCCGGTGGCCGCCGAAGTGGCCGGGCAGATCAAGCGTGTGGCCGTAGGCAACAACCAGGAGGTGCGCCAGGGCGATGTGCTGTTCGAACTCGATCAGGAGCAGTACCGCATTGCCTTGGCCCGTGCCGAAGCCGACCTCGATACCGTGCGCCGGCAGATCGGCGCCAGTACCGCCGGCATCGATTCGGCGCAGGCAGCGCTGGTGGCCGCCCAGGCCAACGAACGCAAGGCGCGGCAGGACGCCGAGCGCCTCAAACGGCTGATTGACGAGGACCCCGGTACGGTGTCGGTGCGCCGCCTGGAAGGCGCCCAGGCCACCCGCGACCAGGCCATCAGCCAAGTGGCGGCAGCCCGCGCAGAGGTAGAGCGCGCCCGTGAGCAGCAGGGCGGGGCACAGGAAGACAACGCCCAGCTGCGCAGTGCTGCGGCCAATGTGGAAAAGGCCCGCCTGGACCTTGCCCGTACCGTGGTGCGTGCCGACGCGAACGGGTTGATCACCGACCTGCGCACAGACGTTGGCCACTATGTCGGGGCGGGCAGCCCGATGATGACCCTGATCAGTATCCATGATGTGTGGATAAGTGCCGACATGACCGAGAACAACCTCGGTCGCTTGCGCCCTGAAACCCCGGTGCTGGTGGTGCTCGATGCGCTGCCGGGCACCGTGTTGAAAGGGCGTATCCGCAGCATTGGCTATGGCGTGAGCGTGGGCCAGAGCACGCCGCCGGGTACGCTGCCGACCGTGCAGAATAGCCGCGAGTGGCTGCGTTCGGCGCAGCGCTTTCCGGTGATTGTCCAGCTGGAGCGCGACCAGCTTCAGGACAAGACCGTGCTGCGGGTCGGTGGTCAGGCCGAGGTCATGGCCCTGCCCAGCGAAGGCAACCCACTGAACCTGCTGGGCCGGTTGTTCATGTGGCTGATGAGCTGGCTGTCGTATGCCTATTGAATGGCGCCGCTTGCGGGCGCTGCGCCTGGCCTGGGGTGTGGCGTTGTGCCTGGCGGTGAGCTTTGGTATCGGCTTGCCGGTGCCGATCCTGGCGCCGGTGTTTGCGGTGCTGTTACTGGCCATGCGCAGTCAGCCATTGCCGCTGCGTGCGGCACCGGCCCTGGCGTTACTGGTGCTGCTCGCTTGCGGCAGCGGGTTGCTGCTGATTCCGCTGTTGCGCCATGCTCCGTTGGCCGGGGTGTTACTGGTCGGGGTGGGTGTTTTCCTGACCTTGCGCTATGCACTGAAGGGCGGCAACGGCCTGCTGGCCAACCTGCTGGTGGTCGGCCTGACCATGATCGCCGCTGCCGGCACCAGTGACTTCACCCTGGCATTGTCGGTGGTCGAAGCGCTGGCCAAAGGCATGCTGCTGGCAGTGCTGGGCACGTCAGTGGCGCACAGGTTGTTCCCCGAACCTGCCAATGCGCCAGCACCGCCGGTGCCGCCGCTGCTGGGCAGCGAGCATGTCAGCTGGGTGGCGCTGCGTGCCACGCTGATCGTGATGCCGGCCTTTCTGCTGGCATTGATCGCCCCTGACCAGTACATGCCGTTGATCATGAAGGCCGTGAGCGTGGGGCAACAAGCCGGTGAAACCCGCGCGCGGCACGCCAGCCGGGAGCTGATCGGTTCAACCTTGCTTGCCGGGGTGTTGGCGATAGCGCTGTGGGTAGCGCTGAGCCTGTTCGTTCACCTGTGGATGTTCTTTTTGTGGGTACTGCTGTTCGCCCTCTGGCAGGCTCGGCGCCTGTACCAGGCGGTGCCGAGCCGGCAGAGCCCGGCGTACTGGGTCAGTTGCCTGACGACCCTGTTGATCTTGCTGGGGCAGTCGGTGCAGGACAGTGCAGGTGGGCAGGATGTGTACAAGGCATTTGCGGTGCGTATGGCGCTGTTTCTGGCGGTGTCGGTGTATGCCAGCGCCATGTTGATCTGGATTGACCGGCTTCGGAGTCGGCGCGGGCTTCTTCGCAGTTAAGCCCGCTCCCCCAGGCCATTCAGGGCTGCCAATCAACCCCACTCTCTTCCAGATAGGCATCCACCGCGGCGCCCACCGTCGGATGAAAAGCCTTCTCCCCCATATGCTCGAACAACTCGAACTGCCGCATCTTGTCCTTCACCGGGTCCTTCATTTCGGCAAACTGCAACTCCACCCCCCGCGCCTCCAATGCCCGGTCCAGTTCGGCCAGCATGTCCGCCGAAGTGATATCGATACTGGTCACAGGCTCAGCGGCAATTACCACCCGCTGCACCGGCGTTGGCGACGCGTCTACCGCCGCCATCACTGTGTTCTGGAACTGCTCGGCGTTGGCAAAGAACAACGGCGCGTCCCAGCGCAGCAGCACCAGCCCTGGAATACGCCGGGCCTGTGGATAACGCTGCATGTCATGGTAACCGCGCAGCCCATCCGCCCGGCCAAGCACCGCGTGGTGCGGCCGCCAGCCGTCCCACAGGAACTCGATCACCGACACCACCACGGCAATGCAGATACCGGGAATGGCGCCGAACACTGCCACGCCGACAAAGCAGGTGAACGACAGCCAGAACTCCCACTGCTGCATGCGGAAGATACGTTTGAGGTCGGCAAACTCGAACAGCCCCAGTGCAGCGGCAATCACCACCGCAGCCAAAGCGCTGTTGGGCAGGTGCTGCATCAGATTGGGCGCTACCAGCAGCAACAGGGTTACCGCCAGGGCGCCGATGATGCCGGTGAGCTGGGTCTGCGAGCCGGCAGCTTCGGCCACTGGTGTGCGCGATGAACTGCTGCTGATCGGGATGCCCTGGAACAGCCCCGAGGCCAGGTTGGCCACGCCCAGGCCGAACATTTCCTGGTTGGGGTTCACCCGCATCTTGAGGCGCGCGGCATAGGAGCGTGACAGCACACTGGTGTCGGCGAACGACACCAGCGCCACTGCGATCCCGCCCAGTAGCACCTCGACCAGGTCAATGTCGCTGACCCAGGGGAAGACGAAGCCGGGCAGGCCCTGGGGCAATTGCCCGAGTACCTTGACGCCCATCTGATCGAGGTTGAACACGCTCACTGCCAGCGTCGCCAGTACCACGGCGATCAGGATGCCCGGCAGGCGCTTGAACGGTTTGAGCAGCAGAATCAGCGCCAGGCTACCGGCACCCACGACAAAGCTTGGCCAGTGCCCTTGGCCGGCGTATAGCGCCTGGCCCAAGGACCAAAGGTCGCGCAAGGGCCCTTCGCTGTCGACTTTGATGCCGAACAGCTTGGGCAACTGGCTGATCAATACGGTCAGGGCGATGCCGTTCATGTACCCATAGCGGATGGGCTTGGACAGCAACTCGGTGATAAAGCCCAGGCGCAGCAGCCCGGCAATCACACAGAACGCCCCGGCGACCAAGGCCATCATGCTGGCGATGGCGATCGCCCGCTGCGGGTCGCTGGCCGCGTATTGCACCACCACCGCCAGGATAGGCGCGGCCAGCGCCGAGTCCGGGCCCAGCACCAGGATACGGCTGGGACCGAACAGGGCATAGGCCAGCAGAGGGATGATGGTGGCGTACAGGCCATAGATGCCGGGGACGCCGGAAGCCTCGGCGTAGGCGATGCCCACAGGCACCAGCATGGTGGTGAGTACCAGGCCGGCGGCGATGTCCTTGGGTAGCCAGGCTGCCTTGTAGTGGAGCAGGGTGACCAGGCCGGGTAACCAGCGTTGCCAGTCGAAACGAGTGGGGTGGGGCATGGTGTCGGCTCTGGGCGAGAAGGGCGCTGAACCTCAGCTTAGATGCTGGGGGCGGGGCCCGCTTTGTGGCCCGTTGCGACACAAGGCCGCCCCTGCACAGGGCGCATGTCCGGGCAAAACAAAACCCCTTGAAGCGCAAGCCTCAAGGGGTTTGTGTGTGCTGCAGGTTACCGCTTAGACGTTGAAGCGGAAGTGCATCACGTCGCCGTCTTTGACGATGTAATCCTTGCCTTCCAGACGCCACTTACCGGCTTCCTTGGCACCGGCTTCACCCTTGAACTGGATGAAGTCGTCATAGGCCACCACTTCAGCGCGGATGAAGCCTTTTTCGAAGTCGGTGTGGATAACGCCGGCTGCCTGCGGGGCAGTGGCTCCGACGCGAACGGTCCAGGCGCGTACTTCCTGCACGCCGGCAGTGAAGTAGGTCTGCAGGTTCAGCAGCTCGTAACCGGCGCGGATCACGCGGTTCAGGCCAGGCTCTTCCAGGCCCAGGGCCTCGAGGAACATGTCCTTCTCTTCACCGTCTTCCAGCTCGGCGATTTCTGCTTCGATCTTGTTGCACACCGGCACCACGACCGCGCCTTCTTCCTCGGCAATGGCCTTGACCACGTCCAGGTGCGGGTTGTTGTCGAAGCCGTCTTCGGCCACGTTGGCGATGTACATCACCGGTTTGCTGGTCAGCAAGTGGAAGCCACGGATGACGGCCTTTTCGTCGTCAGCCATGTGCTTCATCAGGCTGCGCGCAGGCTTGCCTTCGGTAAAGTGCGGGATCAGCTTTTCCAGAATGGCCTTTTGCGCCAAGGCATCCTTGTCGCCGCCCTTGGCGTTGCGGGCTACCTTCTGCAGTTGCTTTTCGCAGCTGTCGAGGTCGGCGAAGATCAGCTCCAGGTCGATGATCTCGATGTCACGCTTGGGGTCGACGCTGTTGGAAACGTGGATCACGTTCTCGTCTTCGAAGCAGCGCACCACGTGGGCAATGGCGTCGGTCTCGCGGATGTTGGCGAGGAACTTGTTGCCCAGGCCTTCGCCTTTCGAGGCACCGGCAACCAGGCCGGCGATGTCGACGAATTCCATGGTGGTCGGCAGGATGCGGTTTGGCTTGACGATTTCAGCCAGCGCAGCCAGGCGAGCGTCGGGCATAGGCACGATGCCGCTGTTCGGCTCGATGGTGCAGAAAGGGAAATTCTCCGCCGCGATGCCAGACTTGGTCAGGGCGTTGAACAGGGTGGACTTGCCGACGTTGGGCAGGCCGACGATGCCGCAATTGAAACCCATGGGTATTCCCCTCTCTAAAGGAAATCAGGCCTTCTGGCTGTGCAGCTCGCGCATCGCCTTGGCGAAATCGCCGGCAAGCACGTCCGGCAGCACGCCGAGGGCAAAATCGATGCTGGCGTCGAGCTTCTCCTGCTCGGCGCGCGGCGCGCGGCCCAGGACGAAGTTGGATACCAGTTTGGCGTCACCCGGGTGGCCAATGCCAAGCCGCAGGCGGTGGAAGTCGTTCTGGTTACCGAGCTGCGCGATGATGTCGCGCAGGCCGTTGTGCCCACCATGGCCGCCGCCGCGCTTGAGCTTGGCAACGCCCGGGGGCAGATCGAGTTCGTCGTGTGCCACCAGTATCGCTTCCGGCTTGATGCGGAAGAAATTGGCCAAGGCCGCTACGGACTGGCCGCTGCGGTTCATGTAGGTGGTGGGGATCAACAAACGAACGTCGTTGCCCTGATGGCTGAATTTAGCCGTCAGGCCGAAATACTTTTTGTCAGCGGTCAGCGAAACACGCTGGGCGCTGGCAAGGCGTTCAACGAAAAGAGCCCCTGCGTTATGCCGGGTCTGTTCGTATTCGGGGCCGGGGTTACCCAGGCCAACGATCAACTGGATGGCGGTCACGTCAGGGGCTCTTCCTTGGAGTTGGTGGGTTACAGTGCGCGCGGCACTGTAACCCGATCAACGCCGGCGTGCGAGTGGATTACTCGGCAGCGCCTTCTGCTTCTGGAGCAACGCGTGGAGCGTGAACGTTGGCAACAGCTTTGTCATCACCGTGGGCCAGAGCGACGAACTCTACGCCTTTCGGAGCTTTCAGGTCCGACAGGTGGATGATGGTGCCGATTTCGGCGTTGCCCAGGTCAACTTCGATGAACTCAGGCAGGTCTTTGGCTTCGCAGGAAACTTCGATCTCGGACTCAACGTGGGAGATCTCGCCGCCTTTCTTGACCGGGGCTTCTTCGTTGATGAAGTGAACCGGAACCTTGGCGGTCAGCTTCTGGCCAGCAACGACGCGAACGAAGTCAGCGTGCATGATGAACTGCTTGGCTGGGTGGCGCTGCATGGCCTTGATGATGACGTTCTGCTTAACACCGTCAACGTTCAGTTCGATAACGTGGCTGAAGGCAGCTTCGTTTTCGAACAGCTTGGTGATTTCCTTGGCCAGGATGGTCAGGGATTGAGCTTCTTTATCACCACCGTAGACAACGGCTGGGATGCTCAGCGAGTGACGCAGGCGGCGGCTCGCACCTTTCCCCAGGTCAGTACGCGCTTGGGCGTTCAGAATAAAATCAGTCATTTTGTTTCTCCAAAATAGCCCCCCGAGGGCGTTTGCGACCAGCGCCAACGGGGATGGCAAAAAAGCCCCGCCCCAACACAGGTTGGGGCGGGGCGCTTCACATCAACACGTGTCCCGCTTAGCGGAACATCGCGCTGATCGATTCTTCGTTGCTGATGCGGCGTACCGCTTCAGCGACAACCGGTGCGATATCCAGCTGGCGGATACGATCACAGGCTTGAGCAGCGGCGGACAGCGGAACGGTGTTGGTCACCACCAGCTCGTCCAGTACCGACTTCTCGATGTTCTCGATGGCGCGGCCCGACAGGACAGGGTGCGTGCAATAGGCGTAAACCTTGGCAGCGCCGTGCTCTTTCAGGGCTTTGGCCGCGTGGCACAGGGTGCCGGCGGTGTCGACCATGTCGTCTACCAGGATGCAGGTGCGCCCTTCGACGTCGCCGATGATGTGCATAACCTCGGAGTGGTTAGCCTTTTCGCGGCGTTTGTCGATGATACCCAGATCGACGCCCAGGGACTTGGCGACAGCGCGTGCGCGCACGACACCACCGATGTCCGGGGAGACGATCATCAGGTTCTCGAAACGCTGGTCTTCGATGTCGTCAACCAGTACGGGCGAGCCGTAGATGTTGTCGACGGGGATATCGAAGAAGCCTTGGATCTGGTCAGCGTGCAGGTCGACGGTGAGTACACGGTCGATACCTACGACAGTGAGCATGTCAGCAACAACTTTGGCGCTGATGGCTACACGTGCCGAACGCGGACGGCGGTCCTGGCGGGCATATCCGAAGTAGGGAATCACGGCGGTGATTCGGGATGCTGAGGAGCGGCGGAAGGCGTCGGCCATCACTACCAGTTCCATCAGGTTATCGTTGGTCGGGGCACAGGTCGGCTGAATAATGAAAACGTCTTTACCGCGAACATTTTCATTGATCTCAGTACTGATCTCGCCGTCGGAGAATTTACCGACAGAGACGTCACCGAGAGGGATATGCAGCTGACGTACGACACGCCGAGCCAGATCGGGGTTAGCGTTCCCCGTAAAGACCATCATCTTGGACACGCGCAGTACCTGAAGGCTGAGGGTATACCTGGATGAGTATAAGGAAAATGGCAGGGGCGGCTGGATTCGAACCAACGCATGGCAGGATCAAAACCTGCTGCCTTACCGCTTGGCGACGCCCCTGTATCTGTTGCTGCGAACGCTCATGCGCTCGACTTCTTGACCAGACTTTGCAGCTTGCGATGCAACATCGAAATATTGCTTCCTTTCGCCACAAACCCTATTTGGGTCGCTGAAAGAAGGGCCAGAACTTTATCAGCTTCGGCTTTGCTTGGGAAGGCCCCAAACACACAACTTCCAGTGCCGGTTAGTCGAGCCTCAGTGAATTTTCCCAGTGAATTCAACGCATTGCGAACTTCTGGGTAATTCTGCTCTACCACCGGTTGGCAGTCATTTCGACTGTTTCCCTCGGGAACGGGGCGCATCTTAAGGGGGAGAGAATCACGTGTCAACTGTGGATGTGAAAAAATTTCTACTGTGCTGACAGACACTTGCGGCACCAGCACGACATACCAGGGTTCGATCGGGTCGACCGGGGTCAGTTGTTCGCCTACGCCCTGCGCGAATGCTGCGTGGCCGCGTACGAACACCGGCACATCGGCGCCCAGGCTAAGCCCCAGTGCGGCCAGGCGGTCTTCGTCCCAGTCCAGTTGCCACAGGTGGGCCAGGGCGAGCAGGGTGGTCGCGGCGTCCGAGCTGCCACCGCCGATACCTCCGCCCATGGGCAGTACCTTGGTCAGCCAGATGTCGGCGCCAAGCGTGGTGCCCGATTGTGCTTGCAACATGCGCGCGGCCCGTACGATCAGGTTGCTGTCGTGGGGGACGGCCTCGATCTCGGTGTGCAAGCGGATCACGCCATCGTCACGCAGGGCAAAACTCAGTTCGTCGCCATGGTCTAGAAACTGAAACACCGTTTCCAGTTCGTGGTAACCGTCTGCGCGGCGGCCGATGATGTGCAGCCACAGGTTGAGCTTGGCCGGGGCGGGCAGGGTGAGCTTTTGCATGCGATCAATGCCCCAGCTGGCGCGGCTGCCAGTCCTTGACCACCAGGGTCACGTCCAGGTCTTTGCCGTGCAGCTTCAGGCGCTCGGGCAACCAGTAGCCGTTCTGTTCGGTGTAGCTCAGGTACTGCACCTGCCAGCCATCCTGGTCGAGGCTGGCCAGGCGGCTGTCGCCATCCAGGGTCAGCTTGCTCTTGCTGTCGGGGGCGGGCAGGCCGCGCACCCACCAGACCAGGTGCGAAACCGGCAGTTGCCAGCCCAGTTGCTCTTCCAGCAGCGCTTCTGGGCTGGTGGCTTCGTAGCGGCCCTGGTTGGCCACTTCCAGCACCACGCCACCCGGGCGGCCGGTAAGGCGTGCGGCGCCACGGCCCAGCGGGCCGGCCAGGCGAATGTCGTAATAGTCCTGACGTTGCAGCCAGAACAGCGTGCCGCTGCCGGAATCGCGCGGGGCACGGATACCGACCTTGCCGTTGATCTGCCAGCCATCGAGGCTGCTCAGCTGCGCTTTGTGGGCGCGCCACTGCTGCGGGTCGCCGTGGCCCTGCAGGGCCTCGCGGCTACCGAAGCCGGCACAGCCGGCCAGCAGGGCGATCATGGTAAAGGTGATGCAATGGCGCAGGAACATGGCGTTAAAGAGTCTCGGATCCGGTCAGGCGCAAAAGGGTCTTGCGCAGGATAGGGCTGTCGGCCTGGGCCTCGAAGCCCTTGGCCCATACATGGCGAGCTTCGCGGCGCTTGCCGTTGGCCCACAGTACTTCGCCCAGGTGGGCGGCCACTTCGTGGTCGGGGAAGTTGGCAAAGGCCTGGCGCAGGTAGGTTTCAGCGACGTCGAGGTTGCCCAGGCGATAGTTGACCCAACCCAGGCTGTCGAGCACTGCCGGGTCATCGGGGGTCAATTGGTGGGCCTTGTCGATCAGTGCCTTGGCTTCGGCATAGCGGGTGGTGCGGTCGGCCAGGGTGTAGCCCAGGGCGTTCAGGGCCATGGCGTTTTCTGGCTCGCGGGCGATGATGGCGCGCAGGTCTTTTTCCATCTGCGTCAAATCGTTGCGCTTCTCGGCCAGCATGGCGCGGGTGTAAAGCAGGTTGAGGTCGTCCGGGTAGCGCTGGATGGCTTGCTGCAGCACCTGATTGGCCTGGGCATCCTTGTTGTTGTTGCTGTAGCTTTCCGATTCGATCAGGAATAGCTGAATGGCGTAGTCTGGCTGGGCTTCGCGTGCTTCGGCCAACAGGCGCGAGGCATCGCTGCCGCGACCGTTGGCGATCAGAATGTCGGCCTGACGTAGCTGTGCCGGCAGGTAGTCTGGGCCTGGGCCGACCAGGGCGTATTCATCCAGAGCGCCAGCAGGGTCGTGGCGCTCCTCGTGGATGCGGCCCAGGTTCAGGTGCGCGGCGTCAACGTAGCTGTCGCGCTCGATCAGCTCCTGCAAGTAGCCTTCGGCTTCATCCCAGTCTTTGTTCTCCAGGCACACCAGCGCCAGCGAGTAGCGCAATTCGTCATCATCGGGGTATTGCTGGACCAGGCTGATGAACTCGCCTTTGGCATCGGCGATACGGTCCTGTTCGACCAGGGTGCGAGCGTAGGTGAGGCGCAGGCGTTTGTCGTCCGGGTTGTCGCGAATCGCCCCGCGCAGCAGTGGCAGGGCCTCTGGACCACGGTCCAGGGCCTGTAGCAGACGGGCGCGCAGCAGGATCGGGGCGACTTCGCCGTTTTGTGCCGGGTGCGACTCAAGCAGTTCCAGGGCTTCTTCGGTCTTGCCGTCCTGGTTCAGCAGCAGGGCCTTGCCGAATATCAGCTGGCCGTTGTCGGGGTATTTCATCAGCAGGCGTTCGAAACTTTGCAGCAGGCCGTCGCGGGTGCTCTGGTCGGTTTCGGCTGCGGACAGGGCGAGGAAGTCGAAGTGGGTGTCGCCCTGGCCCTGCAGTACCTTTTCCATGTAGGCCATGGACTCGTCATAGCGGCCGGCGCGGGCCAGCTGAATGGCGGCGGCGCGCTGGGCGTCGAGGTTCTGCGGGTCGTTGCGCGCCCAGACCAGTGCATTCTCCAGTGACGGCTCGTCGGCGCCGAGGTACTCGGCAATGCGGTAGGCGCGCTCGGAAACTGCTGGGTCCTGGGTTTTTGCCGCCTGATCGGTGTAGTTGGCCAGGGCGATGTCGAAACGGTTGCGCTGGCCGGCCAGCTCTGCCACCAACAGGCTATAGAGTGTGTCCTGCTTGAATGAACCATACACCACGGGCTTTTCCGCCTCTGCCTTGCCAGCTTCGGCGACGGGAGGCTCGGCCTTTTGCGGGGCCAGGCTCTGGCAGCCCTGGAGCAGGGCGAAGGCAAGCAGCAATGCGTATGGTTTGTTCATAGAAAGGCTTATTAGGAGGACTCACCGGCGGTCGGAGCATGATGACACAAGCGCGTAGGCAAACCCACCTGCGAAGGTATGAAGCTACGCTTAGCCTATGCAGACCGCACTGCGCGCGCAGGGTTCGCCCCAGGCTGGCCACGATGCCCAGCGTTCGTGCTGTTGTTCTGCTTCTGCTTCTGCTTCTGCTTCTGCTTCTAAGCGCGCGATAGTTCAGGCGACGCAG